>DATEKX010000605.1:0-8769 GCA_035277165.1 Blastocatellia bacterium
TGAATTAAGTGATAACGAATTGTTTGCGCGAGAACTGCGCAGAATTGAACGACCCGCCAGCGCCGAACCCATAGTCCTGGGCACGAGGAGAATAAATATGATTGCAGACCTGAGGCAAGATTTGCGCTACAGTGTTCGCGCGATACGCAAGCAACCGGGTTTTGCCGCGATTGCAGTGCTGACGCTCGGACTAGGCATTGGCCCGATCACTGCGATATTCACACTCGCTCATGCGGTGTTATTAAAACCACTCCCATTCAAAGAACCCGAACGGCTCATCAGAGTGTGGAAGAACGCGAACAACTCCGTATCAGTGCCCGACTTCGTCGAATGGCGCGACCAGAATCAGGTCTGCGAGCAGATGGGAACCTTCAGCATATACAGCGTATTCAATCTTGTTGGCGAAAGCGAGCCGGAAGCGATTCAAGGGTCGGTTGTTTCTGCAGACATGTTAACCATGCTTGGCGTCGAACCTTTAATGGGGCGATTGTTTCTGCCGGACGAAGATAAGCCGGGAGCAAGCCCCGCGATGGTGTTGAGTCACACGCTCTGGCAGCAGCGTTTCGGCAGTGATCCGAATATCATTGGCCGAACGCTGACCTTCAACGCGCAACCTTACACGGTCGTCGGCGTGATGCCAAAAGGCTTTGAATTCCCGATTGATGTCACAGGGACTCGGCTCTGGGCTACAGACGTGTTCGACCCCAACGATCCCGCGACGCCGCGCGGAAATAATTTCCTCAATGTCGTCGCGCGCCTCAAACCGGGCGTGTCCAGAGAGCAGGCTCAAACAAACCTGCAAACAATTCTTGAACCGCAATACCCAAATCAAGTTCCGGTAAGCCTGATGTCGCTTCACGAACAGTTAGTGGGCGATACGCGGACTCCGCTGCTTGTGCTGTTGTCTGCGATTGCTTTCGTTTTGCTGATTGCCTGCGCCAACGTTGCGAACCTGCTCGTGATTCGTTCCGCGGCCAGACAGAAAGAAATAGCTATTCGTATCGCGCTGGGCGCGAGTCAATTTCGTTTGTTTCGACAACTGCTCACCGAAAGCGTTTTACTGGCAATAATCGGCGGCGCGCTTGGTCTGCTGCTCGCCTTTTTCAGTCTCGACCTGCTCATCGGGTTCAGCCCCGTGAGAATTCCGCGCATTGAAGAAGTCGGCATAGATGCGGGTGTGCTCGGATTTCTTTCTCTGATCGTGTTGCTGACCGGCGTTGTCTTCGGCACGCTTTCGTCGTTTCGCTTCTCAGAGCGAGATTTGCGAGAAGCGCTCAAAGAAGGAACTGGCCGCGCCACCTCCGGTCGTTCGCGCCAACGCTTGCGGAGCGCGCTGGTTGTAGCAGAGATAGCGCTTTCGCTTGTCTTGCTGGTTGGCATGGGGTTAATGCTCAGGAGCTTTTTCAAACTGCGGGCTGTTGATCCGGGCTTCAGATCCGAAGGCGTGCTGTGCATCAATGTCATGTTGCCTCAGTCGCGGTACCCGGAAAGAAATCAACGAGCCGACTTTATCCGGCAGACCCTTGAACGCATAGAAGCTCTGCCGCAGGTGCGTTCGGTCGGGAGCGCCGCTTTTAATACCTGGACTATGGGCGTTTCTTCGCGCCGGTTTGCTATCGAAGGATTGCCCCTGCCTGAGCCGGGACATGAGAATTTCGCTAACTATATTTCGGCCAGCCCTGAATATTTTCGCACGCTCAGCATAAGTCTCATCGCAGGGCGCGCATTTACATCCAGAGATGACATACAAGCTCCGGGCGTCGCCATCATCAATCAGGCTTTAGCGCGTCGTTTCTTCCCCGAAGAAGAAGCGCTCGGCAAGCGTATAAGATTTTACAGTACGCGTGATCCGCAGCCGCCCTGGTTAGAGGTTGTCGGCGTCGTGAGCGATGTCAAACAAATCAGCCTGGATTCAGAACAGCGACCGGAAATATATGTGCCGCACGCTCAAGGCGCGCATCCGGCTCTGACTTTCTTTGTGCGCGTTGACGGAGACCCGTTGAGCTTGACGAGCGCAGCTAAGAGCGCGATTCAAGCAGTTGATAAAGACCAACCTGTCGCATGGCTTACGACGCTCGATCAAGTGCTGGCCGGTTCGGTTTCAAGTCGTCGCGGGCTGATGTTCTTACTGGGCGTGTTTGCTGTCATAGCTGTGATGCTGGCCGCAGTTGGCATCTACGGTGTTATTTCGCATTCGGTCTCTCAGCGAACGCACGAGATAGGAATACGCATGGCGCTGGGAGCGCGATCCATAGATGTATTGAAGCTGGTGGTGCGACAAGGTCTGGCGTTAGTCGTCATTGGAGTAGGCACAGGACTGACCGGAGCGGTTGTATTGACCCGTGCCTTGTCCAGTTTGTTATTCGGTGTCACTGCTACTGATGCAGTAACGTTCGCCAGTGTCTCGTTGATTCTGACAGCAGTTGCGCTCATGGCCTGCTACGTTCCGGCGCGCCGAGCTACGAAGGTAGACCCGATGATTGCGCTCAGGCACGAATGAAGCAACCCTCTCAGTTCCTACTTGATTTGAGCGGATTTGACGAAAGCCATGTAGCCCGCATCCCATCGTTCAACGGTTTTCTCCGGGCCGACCAGCTTGATGTAGTACGCGCCCTTTGGAGTTTCGATAACGGCTGCGCGCATTCGTGCGTTGGGCATGGCCTGACCCGAACCGCCGCCGCCCGTCATGTCTCCTGCGCTGAAAGTTCCCGTGACATCCAGCAAGGTAAGATTCATTCCGTTGACAGTAGTTGTTTCAGTCTTTGCTTTTGCTCTGGACGAACTGCCGTCAGGCTGTTGCATCTGGCCTATCCATCGTTCAAGATTGGCGTCAACCGAGCCGCCCTGACCGGGGCCGAAGTAGTAGACGACAAGATTTGCGTCTCCCGCATCGCCCGGCAGTTTATACTGTGCGACTCGCATGCTCGATGAAGGCTGTTCGCTTATCCAGCCATCGGGAGCTTGAAGCTTCAAATCGCCTGATGCGCTTGCGCCACCGCTCGGTTGAGCAGTCATAGGTCTCGATTGACCGGGCGCAGATGCAGGTTGAGCAGGCGCAGAGCCAGAAGACACTATCGTGGGCGCGGGCGCGTCACAGGCCAGCGCGAATGCCGCAAACATCATCACGGCGGTTGCTTTGATTTTTAAACTAAACATGATTTCGATTCCTCTCAATAAATTATGCGCTGCGAGCGGCTTCTCTTCGCGGTGAGGCGAATACGCGCTCGATCATCGGCTCGAAGTGCGCGAGCGGCAGCGTGTCATATTCAGGATCGAACGCAGTCTGGTCCCACTCATCCGTGAAGCGGCGAGCCATCTCGAACCACGGTTCGTCTGCGTACTGATGACGCGCCTCGGGGTCTTTGCCAATCAGCGCGTAGTAGTGGCGGCCTTGAAAATCCTGATGCGTGCGAATTATTTCGTATGTCTCGCGCGAAACGTAAGGCTTTAGAATCTCTGCGGCAATGGCCGGATGATTCTCGACCGAAATCGTTTTGCCTATGTCGTGGCAAAGCGCTGCGACGATCATTTCTTCCGAAGCTCCGTCGCGTTCTGCGCGCGAGGCTGTTTGCAAGCCATGCTCCAGTTGATTAACGGCAAAGCCGTCTACCTGCTCTTCGAGTTGAGCAAGCATTGCTTTGATAATACCGGGCATAGTTGACTGGCGCTGGGCGACGGCCTGGCCGATCTGCATCCAATCTTCCGGCTTGCCCTGATCCATTCTTGTAAATGACATAATCTTTTCTCCCGCAATTGTGGATGAGAAAAATATAATCGCTCGGAGTGAAATTGACCACCCGAAGTTTGATTGCGCGCTCGCGGTCTTATTGAGACAATCGAGATGAAATTTCTCAGGCAGCCAGCGTTTCAAATTGATAAAGGAAAACCGAGCTATGACGATTTGCAATAATGGCATTATTTCAACGCTCGCCGTATTACTGCTGCTCGCAGTAAGCCAGAGCGCAGCGCAGACCAAAAAGAATGCAAACACGGCGCGACCCAAGTCTGCGACAGAACCTAAAGCCAAGCCGCAACCCGGCGCTACGAAATCGAAACCCGCTGCAAAGAGCGCGGGCGCAGCTATATTTCTTGTCACGCAAGACCGCTCGGGCGCGCACATAGCGCCGCTCGTAGGCGTAATCGAAGCGCGATTGATCGAGCCTCCGGCTGCTGAATCCGACACCTTTTCGGAGTTCGCTTCTCGCTACTATCGCGCGGGCCAGAAGTACCGTTTGCTTTTCGGCGGTGGCGAAGCCGGGACGGTCACTGTGAAATCCGGCCCCGATAAAGAGAGCGAATGCGCTCGCGCTCAAGCAAACGTAGAGCTTGAAACGACTGCAAGAATAAACGGTCTTGTGATGGGGCTTGCGACCGCGTCGGATACGCTCGGTCGCAAACAATCGTCGCGCCGCTTTCCAACTGCGAACGAAAGAACAGCCGTGTCGGACATAGCCAAAGGAATCTTTCGGCAGAAGGGAGTCGCAGCCGCCGCGCTCGAAGACATGAAAACCATTAACATGACTGCGACTGACCTGGGCAGTGACGGCAAGGCAGAGATAATCGCGAGCTTCATCGTAAGAACTCAGCAGAAGAGCGCGGCAGTGCATCACCTGTTTTTAATAGCCGCACCCGAAGCCAATGGCTTCGACGTTGACCTGATGCGTTACTCGCGCACGACAGCAGGCGATTTGCCGGGCGGGGCGAGTCTGGATGATGTGGATCAAGCGGTCTTAACAGAAGTACTCGTAGATCAGCTTGATATTAATAATGACAAGATGGCCGAAGTCATAACGATGACCACCAGCTTCGAGGGCGCTACTTATAAAATCTATCGAAAGCAGAAAGGCCAGTGGGCGACCATTTACGAGTTCTATGGTTATCGCTGCGCCTACTGAGAGATCAGAACGCAGCGGAAACCGAGATTGTTCAGCGCCGTGTCAGGAGTCGCGTGGCTGCGAGCCGCAACCCTGTACCCCTGGCAATAATTTTCACTGCACATCCATGACCCGCCGCGCATGACTCGCTCTTCGCCCTTCGGAGGCCCTGTAGGATTTATTCCAGAACTTTTCAAATAGTATTTTTCGTCAAACCAATCGGCGCACCACTCCCACACATTGCCCGCCATGTCGTAAAGCCCAAAACCGTTCGGCGCAAACTGGCCGACAGGAGCTAGACCTATGTATCCGTCTTCGCCTGTGTTGCGCGCTGGGAATGAGCCTTGCCACCAGTTGGCGGCGTATTTGCCATCGGGATTAAGCTCGTCGCCCCAGTCGTAAATCTTCCCGGCAAGCCCGCCACGCGCGGCATACTCCCACTCGGCTTCTGTGGGCAAACGCTTCTTTGCCCAGTGCGCGTAAGCCAGCGCATCGTTATAAGAAACCTGCATTACGGGTTCATCCTTATTAGCTGTTGAATGCGGGCCGTGCGGATGTTGCCAGGTCGCGCCGTCCACTCGTTTCCATTCGCGCGTTTCCAGATCGAATACGCCCGACCAACCGAACTTTTCCGCTTCTGTGACATACCCTGTAGCTGTGATGAACTGCGCGAACTCGGCGGCAGTTACTTCGTGCGCGTCCATCCAGAACGATTCAACCGTTACCTCGTGCGCGGGGGCTTCGTCGGGAAACCCATCGCCTGTGCCCATGAGAAATTTGCCGCCACGGATGAAAACCATGTCGGGTGGAGAGGGTGCCGGATTGTTGTTTGAATTTTCCGGCGCGCGCCCGCAACCGATCAAAGCGACTATCGCAAACGCAGTTGTCACGCGCAAAAAAGTTTTGAGAGGTTTGCTCATTGCCTGTTCATCAATGCGACGGCAGCGCCGCTTGCCATCCCTGCTTGAGCAGCTTTTTCATCTCTTTCAGAAGGTCTTTATTTTCGGGCGACTTCGCCAGGTCAACAGTCTCGTTAAGGCTGAGGCTGAAATCGAAAAGCGATTCCCGGCCATCCTCAAACGACGTGTAACGATATTTATCTGTCCGTATGCTCTTACTTGGATTTTCACCCGCTTCGTTGTCCGTGAAAGCAGCCGTCTTCCATGAAAAATCGGGGTTCTGCAAAACTGGAACAAAGCTCAATCCTTCCATGCCTGCTGGCTGCGGCAGCTTGCACAGTTCGGCCAGCGTCGGATAAACGTCAACGAGTTCGACCAGTTGACTGAGCGATAACCCGCACGGCACGCCGGGGCCGGACAGTATCAACGGCACTCTCACAACATTCTCGTGAAGAGATTGCTTTCGCACGAAACGGTTTCTTTCGCCCAGGTCTACACCGTGATCGCTTACCAGCACGACAATAGTTTTTTGTCTGAGGCGCAGTCGTTCAAGCTCATCAAGCAGCATACCTATTTGAGCATCAATGAATGAAACGCAGGCGTAATAAGCGCGGATCACTTCTCGCTTTTGATCGAGCGGAATCCCATCATCAACAAGCGCGGCATCGGGCAGAGCAATCTCGTCAAGCTTGTACATATCGAAATATTTTTTAGGAGCTATGAGCGGTCGGTGCGGCCTGCGGAAACCTACGCCAATAAAAAAAGTTCTGTCTGCGCTTTGCTCAAGCATTTCGAGCGCGCGGCGAGCCGCATAACCTTCGGGCGTTTTCTCTTCCGGCAGATCGGACACTTTCCATCCCGCCATATTGCGCGTCTGGTTCGTCACTTCTTCGGTCAGGCTGATGCCGTTTTCCGCCAGATTCCATCTGACGACATTAGGCCATGCGTTGTGTTCAATCTTACCGATTCTTGCCGTGTAGTATCCTTGCGCCTTGAAGTATTCCGGCAGAAACGCTATTCCGGGAAGTCGTGTTCTGGGATTAGTGCTGTTATCTATAACTCTTGTGGTCGCCGGTCGTTTGCCGCTCAGAAAAGATGCACGGGATGGATTGCACAGCGGGAACTGGCAATACGCTCTTGTGAACTTTGTGCCGTCACGGGCCAGCCGGTCTATGTTCGGAGTTCGGGCTACCGGGTCTCCGTAAGCGCCGAGCACGGGTCGAAGATCATCTGCGAATATCAGCAGCACGTTGGGATTTGGGAGCAAGCCGACTGCTTGCGTCGGAATTGTAATGGCGAACAGGATCAGCGCGATCAAGCAGATGATAGCCCTTTTCAGCAGGTAAGGGCGGATATTCCCTCTGGGTTGAAACATGACTGTTTGAAGATTCTATCTTCTAACTCTTCATTTGCGAAAGGTGACTGTGGTTTCTAAATTTCGATTCCGCCGATGCGACCGCCGGATTTGGGCTGTGGCTTGACCATCACAGCGCGTTCTTCATCGCGGCGCGCGCGGCTCGCCGTTGAATGATACCTGGCCCACTCTGCGGGCGCGTCAATCGTTTCGCCGCCGTGACGCGTCAATCGTTTTCGCACCTGACACATGACGGGCGTGTTTATCGCTACGCCTGAAACTATCAATTGCCCTTTCGTGAGCGCGGGCAGTTCGTCGAGCATTCTTCGCCCCGCGCCTTCTACCGTCTTTGCAATCGTATCCTGATCTATCGGATTCACAATCCGCATTATGAATTGAGTCATGCATTGCGAAAGCACATCCGCGTCGAGCTTGCCCGGTCGCTGGGTTATAAGCCCGACGCCTACGCCGAATTTGCGGCCTTCGGAAAGAATCTGTTTCAACACGTTGGTTGATACTACGGTCTGACCTGCGGGCGCGAAGCGATGCGCTTCTTCGAGCAGGACGAAGATCGGGAACGGTAAATAACGCTCGCTCGTCGGGTCTGTCACTTCATTTTTGTGCGTAGCCATGCGAGCCAGTATCGCGCGGCGCAACAGAGTGCCTACGATCACCTGCTGCTCGTTTTCGGCTATGTCAACCAGTTGGAGCACTGTGCATTGGCCGGGCATGAAAAGGTCTGTGAGCAGGTTGTGCTCTGAATCGGAAAAAATCTGATGCTTGGCATGCCCGCGACCGAAACGGCTGTCGAGCCGCCACTCAATCGCATCAATCGTCGCGATGTTTCCGCCCGAACGCTCTGAATCTTCGTTGCCGTATCGAAGCTCTGCAACCGCGTCCATGAAATCTTGAATCGTGTAGTGCCCATAGCGTCCCGCCTTTTCTCTGACAGCGCGAAACGCTGTGCTCAACACCTGCCGCATCTTGTCCGTTATCTCAGGCAGCAAGTAACAGATGTCCGCGAATTCAAGCGTGTCGAATCTGACCTTCAATTTTTCAGGCCGCAGTATCTTTACTTCGGGCGCGTAGCCGTCTGCCGAAAAATGCTGCCTGAACTTCGCGTCCTTGATTTCTTGAAGCGTGTCGTATTCGCCGTGCGGGTCAACTACTAAAACTGCCGAACGATTCTCTGGCCTCATCAACTCTTCGATCAATACGGATGCGGTGTAGCTTTTGCCCGCGCCTGTCGAAGCGAGCACAGCCAGATGAGTTGATGCGACATCCTTGACCGAAAGGACGATAGGCACTTCACCTGCTTCGCGCGTGAGTAAACTGCCGACGTGCGCCGCGCCGCGCTCGCCTACGCGTCTGGGCGACAGCACGCGCGCGAGCAACTCCGAAGGCGCAAGGTAAACGCTCTGGCCCGGCATAGGCGGTATGCGTGGATTAACGAAGTCGCCAAGTTCTTCATCGTAATAACCGATGACTGATACTAGTATCTCGAATAGCTCTGCGCCTTCGTCTTCCAAGCCGATTATCGCGGCGATAGCAGAGGGGGGAGTTGCGGGGTCTGCCAAAAAGCTGTCGGGCAGCGCGCGCACTAGCCGCCGCTCTGTGATATTGCCGAGTATATTTCGTTCCG
>DATEKX010000606.1:0-2760 GCA_035277165.1 Blastocatellia bacterium
GTGGACGATACGTCTCCGGCAGCAGGTCATCTCGTGCGTGACATCAACCTGCCGCCCGAGAGCAATCTGATAGCGATACTGCGCGGCAACACAACGGTTGTCCCGCGCGGCGACGCCAGACTCAGCGAAGGCGACATCGTAGTCGCTCTGGTTAATACGGAGCAGGAAGCCCAGTTGCGCATAGCTTTGCTCGGCGCGTAAAATCATAAGAACCAAAGGATTCATCAAGAGCGAATATGGATATGGGGAAAAAAGTACTGGTCGTTGAAGATCACCACGACACTTCTTTCATGCTCTGCCGATTGTTGAAGATGGAAGGGTACGAAGTAGAGCATGCCATTGATGGCATGGTCGGTTACAGCACAGCCACCAGCGAACACCCGGACTTGATAGTAACAGACGTTCAGATGCCGCGAATGAACGGCATCGAAATGATAAAACGCATTCGTGAAGAAGACGAGTTTCGCCAAACGCCTATCATAGTGATGAGCGCATACGGCAAACGAATCATCGACGATGCGTTAAAGGCCGGAGCGGATGATTTCGTTGAGAAACCGATAGACTTCGATAAGTTTCTGATGACCATCAGGGCTAAGCTGCCTTCTGCTTGAGCGCAAGGAGTGACACGACAACTCGGACTGTGTAAACACCTGAGCAGCTTTGCTCAGTAGGTGACAGTCTAATCACAACGCTGCGATCAATCGCTGACGTAGCGCCGTCTGAGAAAATATTCCGCCGCCATCAACAAGGGCAATAAAAACGCAAGCGCGATGCTGTTTCGCGCGTAATGAGTCACACGCGACTCGCGGTTTGCCGGTTGCAACTCCAACAATTTTAATTTCAGCGATTCAAGATGCTCTATGGCAAACAACTCGCCGCCGGTCGCTTGAGCTACTTGCGCCAGCCTGTCGCTTGCATCGAGAGGTTCGCGCCACTCCGATTTTTTTTTGTGCGCGCTGAAAGCTATATTGACCGAGCGCGCGCCCGCATCTTTTGATTCCAACTCGACCGACAAGTTGCCGTTGCCTTCACTGCTCACGGGCGCAGTGAGTTCATAAACTCCCGGAGTCGCAGGCGTGTGCGAAATGGTCACGGGCAGCTTTGTTCCCTTCTCTGCCTGCGCGTCGAAATCGAGAGCGGCTTTAATGCTGAGGCTCATTAACGGGTTGAACGAATCATCTCTGGCGGTCACATAAGCTCGCATCTCGGTTCCGGCTTCTATTGCGCTCGTCTGCAGACGAATGTTAGTCGCGGCTTCGGCATTGCCTGCTGCCCAGAACGCGATGTTCTGCCACAGGGCGGCGAAATGGCCTTTGTTTTCACCCGACTCGGCGAGCTGAATCCTCCACGAATCGGCAGGCGCAAAAAGCAGCGCGCGCCCGTAGCCGTAAGGCTGGGCAGCTATCAAAGTCTGCTTTTCCGCGCGATCTATGGCCAGCGCGGCAGCGCCCGGCTTTAGTGATTTCACTCGCAGGTATGAATCCGAGAGCGGCCCAAGATTGCTGATCGAAATGTTGTTTGCATAGCTCCAGAAAAGCGATTCGCCTCCGCCGGTAGGGGCAAGCACCGTCTGTCGAGCCACAGCAGTTTCAACTGACGATGGCGCGACAGATTCCTGCTGCGAATTACTGTTGATGCTGACTATCGCAGGGCACAGATTAGCGAGGCGCGACGAAGCGGAAAGAATCGAGCCGTTAAAATCGTTGCCGCCCAAAATGACAAAGCCGCCCCCGCGTCGCTCGACAAACTGATTGATGTTTTGCGCTTCGCGTTCTGAAACCATCGCGGCATCCATCGGGCCAGCGATGACACAGTCGTAGCGCGCAAGCTGTTTGAAGTCTTTGAGAATTGAATGCATATTGCGCTCGATGCCGGACTGTTGTTGATTCAAAACGGCGTCACGGCTCACCTCTGCGAAGTAATCAACCGTGATCGAAGCGTTCTCTTCCAGCGCGCGCCGGATGAATTTGCCTTCCCACGTCGGCTGGTTTTCAATAAATAAAATCTTTCGCTCGCCGCGCCTAACGTCGAGCGAAAAACTCGCTTCATTATTTTCCGTGTTCAACTCGCCTTCGACAGGTTCAGCCTTCACAGTGTAGCGATGCAATCCTTCGACTCTCGGAGCCACCTGCAACGAAGCTGTAATTGATTCGGAACTATCTTTCCAAGCGATCATCGTTGATGCGATGACGACTGCTTCGTCTGAAAGTTTGACGAGCGTAGAGCGGCCCGACATTCCTCTGCCATACAACGTTGCCGTGATCGTTTGAGGCACATCGAGCAATGCCGAGCCTGCGCAATCAACAGAGCTTACGCTTACGTCGGGAAGCTCTCGATCTGAACTGACAGTCACTATGAAAAGCGGCGCGGCTGTAAACCGGCTCAAGCGTTCCGCTTCTAGAATCGCCGCATCGCTTTGGTCTGCTAAATAAATTATCGCTGAAACAGGAATCTCGTCTCCGACGAGCGCGGCTTTGGTTAAAGATGCTCCGATGGTTCGATTGATCGTGAATCGTTTCGTCAAACTCGCATCGTTTGACAATCTGCGCGAGAAAGCTTCCGCCGTCTGACTGGGCTGAGTGCCGCCGCTTTGATTGGGAAGTCGCATCAAGGGTAAATCACTCGTTGTTATCAGCAATCGGCTTCGTTCTTGATGGGCGAGCGTGATTGTCGTGTCAAAGATTATCAACAGCAATGCGAGCGTATAGGCTGTGCGCAATGAAACCAGCGCGATTTTAAGCTTTAAACTTTGCGTCTTGA
>DATEKX010000607.1:0-2949 GCA_035277165.1 Blastocatellia bacterium
TTTCCATCCCGCGCGGCATGCCGTACAACTCGCGCTGCACTTTTAGAAGCGGCACAAATTCGAGCTTCATGATCTTTCCCCGATTCTACGTTAAAGCCCCCTGCGCCGATTAATAAGGCTCGCGACAAAGCCAGCGCCGAAGCCGTTATCAATATTCACTACCGTAACGTTCGACGCGCACGAATTCAGCATCCCAAGCAAAGCAGCTAGTCCATCGAACGATGCGCCGTATCCGATGCTCGTCGGCACTGCTATGACAGGCACTGCGACCAGTCCGCCTACGACGGACGGAAGCGCGCCTTCCATGCCTGCGACTACTATGACCACGCGCGCCGATTCAAAGTCTTCGCGTGCGCCGAACAAACGATGTATGCCTGCCACGCCTACGTCGTATATTCGCGCTACGCGATTGCCCATAGCGGTTGCCGTGATCGCGGCCTCTTCCGCTACGGGAATGTCGGATGTGCCTGCGGAGATAATAGCTATCACGCCTTCGCCTCGTTCCGCGCGGTCGCGCAGGACAGAGATCATTCGCGCTTCGCTGTGAAACTCGGCCTCTGGCGCAAACTCTGCGACGCGGCGAAAGACTTCTTCGCTCGTGCGCGAGACTAGCAGGTTAGGGCTGTGCTCTAATATGCGCTCGGCGATTTTGACTATCTGCTCAACGGTCTTGCCCTGTCCCAGTATGACTTCGGGAAACCCCAGCCTGATCTCGCGGTGATGATCTATGCGCGCAAATTGAATATCTTCATAAGGCAAGCTGACGAGTTTATCTGTTGCCTCATCCAGACTGATGCGCTCGGCCAGGGCATCAGCAAGTAGCTGCTTTATTCGCTCTCTGTTCACGCGATAATTCTAGCACTTGAAAGCGCGGGCGGCCCAGCTAGCCATTCTTGACAACGAAAGATTTGCGCAGGTAGACTCAGGCCATAAGCACTTATACTGTTTGCGCGTTTATAATTGAGGCGCTTGATTTCAATCTGACGTTTCGGTTCGTAAGTCATCAGGGACGACAAACGCGAATTAAATCATTCCTCATTAGAAGTTGCAGCACAGGTTGTCCCGTCATTTCAACTGATTCTTCAAAAGCCCGCACTGAGGGCAAGAGGCAACATTATGAAGACCATCGGCTCGATAGTGAAAGACTCGAACAGAGACCTCTACACAATATCGGCTGACGATACGGCTTACACGGCTGCGCGCTACATGACCGAGCGCAACATCGGCGCAGTGACCATCGTAGACGGCACGCGAGTGGTCGGACTGTTTTCCGAACGCGACTTGATGAAGCGCGTAGTCGCCGAAGGTCGCGACCCCAATGCCGTGAAAGTGAGCGATGTGATGACGACAGAACTTACCATCGCCAGCCCTAATGAAAGCTACGAAGAAGGCTTGCGCAAAATGCAACAGGCGCGCGTGCGCCATCTGCCCATTCTCGAAGAGACCGAATTCATCGGTCTGATTTCATTGCGCGACCTCCTTAAAGTAGACGCGGACGAAAAGGCTGAAGAGATTCGCCTGCTCAACACATACATCAACTACATGCCGCCCGGACTTGCCAGCGGCGCTTGATGCGATTCAGTGATGTTGGGCTTGTCTCTATATCGACTGTGAACAGGGGCGCGAGTGAAAGCCCGCGCCCACTGGCGAGGCTACTGCTTTCACACTCCGTGCTTTTCTCCGAAAATGCTATATTGAATTTGTCGGCGGCCTGACCGTTGTGAAGGGCGCGAGTGGATGCTCGCGTTTGGTCGAACTAAGGGAGCATTAATGCAGATTGCAGTCATCAGAGAAACACAGAGCGGAGAGTCGCGTGTGGCGCTCACGCCTGAATCAATCCGAAAGCTGGCGCTTGCGGGCGCGACCGTATCAGTTGAAAGCGGCGCGGGCGCAGACGCAGGCGCGAGCGATGCGGAATACCAGGCGGCTGGAGCGCAAATCACCGCAGATCGAAAGGCGATTCTCGAATCTGCCGACTTGCTGGTTTCGATCAATCGGCCTTCGATAGAAGCGATTGATCTTCTCAAGCGGGGCGCGGTCGTATTGGGATTTCTCAACCCGCTCGATCAGCCGGAATCACTCGAACCCGTAATCGCGCGAGGTCTGACAGCGTTTGCGATGGAACTGATACCGCGCACGACCAGAGCACAGGCGATGGACGCGCTCTCTTCAATGGCGACGGTCGTCGGATACAAAGCCGTGTTGATCGCAGCCGAGCGATTGCCTCGAATGTTTCCTATGTTGACTACGGCGGCGGGCACCGTGCCACCGGCTCGCGCGCTCGTGCTGGGCGCAGGCGTGGCAGGGCTTCAGGCGATAGCGACTGCTCGGCGACTGGGCGCAGTGGTCGAAGGCTTCGACATACGCGCGGCTGCGGGCGAAGCCGTTCGTTCGCTCGGCGCAACTTTTCTCGAACTTGACCTCACAGGCATTCAAACGGAAGATGCAGGCGGGTACGCGAAAGAACTTACCGAAGAGGCGATGACGCGCAGCCGCGCTCTGATCGCGCGTCAGGCGCGCAATGCTGATGTAGTAATAACATCGGCGCAGGTGCCGGGTCGGCCTGCGCCTTTGCTTGTGACTGCGGAAGCGGTTGCCGGAATGAAACGAGGCTCAGTCATCATAGACCTGGCTGGCTCGTCGGGCGGCAACTGCGCCGTGACGAAGCCGGGCGAGGAGATAATAAAAGACGGCGTAAGAATTATCGCGCCTTTGAATCTGGCCGCCACTGTGCCCGTTCATGCGAGCCAGCTTTATTCCAGAAACGTCACAGCATTTCTCGGTCTGCTGATTAAAGACGGAGAGTTGAATATCGATTTGAGCGACGATGTTGCCGGTCCCGCTTGCGTCGCGCACGAAGGCCGCGCCGTTCACCCGCGAATCGCAGCCGCGATGCAAGGAGGCAAGGCATGAGCAAGGAGAATTTGATATTTAAGAAGTTGTTTGAGA
>DATEKX010000608.1:0-4951 GCA_035277165.1 Blastocatellia bacterium
CACTCATAGCGTAGTCCAGATAGCTACGCTTCATCTCTTCTTCTATGTTGACTGGAATTTTGTGTGCTGCTTCAGCCATTATTTACACTCTTTCATATGTTATGTTCCTGCCAGTTACGAGGTCTCATTGGCGCGATTCAAACGCGCCAGCAATAAAACTTATTTTGAATAATGAATGATGAACACAAAACGAAAATGATTCATCGTTCAGCATTCGCTATTCAATCATTGCTCCTTCACATTTGCACAACAAGAGCATCCGTGCGCGCGGCTCGGCTCTTTTGCTGCCTCGTTTGTTCGGCTCATAGTGGAGGCGTGTGAGAAGTTTTTTATCTTATCGAGCAAGTAGAATTTTACTACATTTTGCCCCTTTTTATCAAACTCGAAAGGTCGAAAATTGCTAGAAAAATCAGCCATTTTTCAGCAAAATGTAGCCGGGCGATTACTCGTCGCTCGTGGTCGTTTTGACATGACGACGAGCCTCTTCAAGCAATCGTCCGAGTTCGTTATAGATGTACCTGTTCGTTCTGGCAGCCATGGGCATGTAATGCTGTTCGGTCGTGCGAATGTAGCGACGTTTCTTTTCAGCTTTAGGCGAGTGCGCCAGGAAGCGCAGGTTATCTAATCGGTCGCAGAGCTTGACGACTGCTGCGCCGGTGTCGGCGGCAGCTTCGATTGCCGCCAGGTAAGCGGGCAGACTCACATAGTCGAATTTCGTCAGCAGCCACACAACCTCTGCGATCTCTTCTCCGAACATTTCGGCAATCTCTTCGCGTGTTACGGGGCTGTCTTCAATAACATCGTGCATCAGCGCAGCGCATATCAAACGAGGCGAATAGATCGCAAGCTCGTCGGCAAGCGACACGGCTACTCTCAAAGGGTGCACGATGTATGGCGTTCCTTCATCTCGCATCTGCCCCGCGTGCGCTGATTCGGCTACTTTATAAGCTCGCTCGACCAGCGCAAGCTCTTCGTCATTTAGGTGACCCGATAATCTTTCGGCGAGGTAATCAAAGGTTCTTTCGTAAATCATGGCTTCGATTTCAATTTTAACGAGCGCGCTCTTAGCATTCAAGAAGAGCGTAGCAGCGGAAATCGAACGCGACGCTTGCGCTTGCGCTCTGCCGCGTAGTTAAATGTCACGGCCTGTTTTCATCTCGAAGCATCACGAGATTACTGAGACTATGCGATTTGTCATAGCAGTGCTGAGACCTTTTGCCCGGTGGTGGTGCCGTGTGTTGTTCAAGATTGAATTTCACGGCGTCGAGAACATCCCGGCGGAAGGCGCTTGTCTTATCACGCCGAATCACATCACCTATGCAGACCCGATATGGATAACGATTCCCATCACCAGACGGGTTTACTACATGGCCTGGGATAAACCGTTCGATATACCCGGTCTCGGCTTCATAATGCGGTCGTTCGGCGCTTTTCCCGTGAGCCTTGATTCTGTGGATGCGTCGGCGCATCGTTCCGCAAATGATCTGCTGCGAGCGGGGCGGGCGCTTGTGATGTTTCCCGAAGGCGGTCGCACGAGGACAGGCAAGCTGATGCCGTTCAAGATGGGCGCGTTTCGGCTGGCGCTTACTCACGGCGTTCCAATCGTGCCTGTGACGATCAACGGCGCTGAGAAAATCTGGCCTGTGGGAAAGATGCTTCCGCGACCGGGCAAACTGACAATCACTTATCACACGCCTCTCATTGTCGAGCGAGCGCCCGAAAATATAAGCAGGGTTGAATTGAAAGCGCAGGCCCGACTGCTTGCTCGCAAAACGCACGACACGGTTGCCAGCGCACTCGATCCCGAAAGCTTGCCCGAAGGTGAAAGCGACGCGACCTTCTCACTTGGAACCAACGCGTAGCAGCGATATAAATTCCAGCTTGCGTTAATGGAAACCCCTGCATTGTCTGATTAAACCTGCGCGATGAGATGATTGATTATCCAATCGGCATCGCATCGCCGTATTTCATCTCGCGAATCTTCTTTGCGCTTTCGCCTTTGAGAAAATCTTCGATCATCGTCGCTCGATGCTTCGATTGCACTTCAGAGCGCGAGTTTGCCTTGAGCAGCGTTTCTAATTCTTTCACCCCGCGTTCAGGCTCGCCCATGTGAGCATAGGTTATTGCCAGCGCGATTGAATTGCCGATATAAAGCTCGTCTGAAAATTCTTCTGCTGTTATCTGCGCCTTCGCCTCTTCTACCTGAGCGCGCAGTCGCGCTGTCTCGCTCTGGTAAAAAGTTGCGAAGTCGCGCGCAGCATAAACGTACTGCCCGTTTCGCCACGCATAGACCATCACCGCCGTAGGCGAAGCCGCGTGCGAAAGATCGTCGTAAGATTCCCAGCGCGTATCTGTAACGAGCAACTCTTGAAGGCCATCGCCGTTGAGGTCGTCTATTTTTTGAATCGGGCCAGCGGCAATCAACTCGCCTTTGTGATTTCGGACCCGATAAACTTCGGTTGGGTTACAACTCCAGCAATTGCCGCCGCTCGAACTCTGCACGAATACCTCTTTCAAGCCGTCGCCGTTTAAGTCTGTCGCATTCGATTTGCCGAGATTGCCTGTGGCTGAAAGCGAAAAGAAAAATTCTGTGCGGCGAAATATAGTTTTTGCCGCCTTGCCGTCGCTTTCGATTATGCGGAACTCGAACGCCTGACTTGGCTCCTTCGGATTATCGCGCTTAAAGACGGCCACAAGATGACGCATCCCCGCCTCCAAACTGGCTTCCAGAGCCTCTTTCAATCGCAAACCGCTTGCGGAAATTTGCGCGACCTCGGCCTGAAACTCTGCGCTCACTTGCGGGGGAGGCGTGGCCTGCGTGCTCTGGCCTAAGACAGCAGCGCCCGCCAGATGATTATTAATCTGCGCGCCTCCGCATCCTGCAAGAGCAAGCGCAATAACGGCTATGAAAAAATAATTGCGCACCTGTTTCATTCCTTCACTCGATTCTGCGCCCTCGATTATCAACTTCAACCTCAATTGTTCGCGCCCGCACGCCACGACTAGCGAAACGGTCGCGCATCGCTGCGGCAATCTCTGCGAAGTTCTCGCTGGCAAACGCGATCATCGTAGAGCCTGCGCCGCTGACGGCAACGCCAAGCAATCCGCGATGCAGGTCTGTTTCGTCATTCAACTTGAGCACCTCATTCAGGCCCGGCCCATAAGGCGCGCGATGCGGCTGGTGCAAACGGTCGCGCAAGGCTTCGCTCAATAAATCGAAGCGCCGTTCTGAAATCGCTGCCTGTAGTAGCGCCGCGCGCTGAACGTTAAAGACTGCATCGTAAAGCGGCAATTCTGCCGGGAGCGCCCTTCGCATCTCAGCCGTGTTCATTTCAAATTCAGGCACGGCCAGCACTATCTTTACTTCCGTAGGCCATTCGCGTTTGACGGTCACAAGCGAACGACTTTCCCCTCGCTCGACGACGCAGGCGACGACCAGCCCGCCAAAAAAACTGGGCGCGAGATTGTCGCCGTGCTCTTCAAATCGCAGCGCATATCTGAAGAACTCCTCTTCGTTTAGCCGTTCGCCGGAAAGCGCTTCGTAGACCGATATGCCCGCAACGATTGCGGAACTGCTGCTGCCCAGTCCACGCGCGAGCGGTATCTGGCTTTCTACACTCAGCCGCGCGCCGCTTATCTTTTGCGCTCGATGCTCGGCTACGAATCGGGTCACACGCGCTATCAGATTTGATTCATCGCGAGGCACTTGGTCTGCGCCTTCGCCGGTTGGGACTATCTCGAAACCGCTCTCGCGCTCTTCAACAACGACTTTCAAATAAAGAGCAAGCGCGAGGCCGCAAGCGTCGAAGCTCGCGCCCAGGTTCGAGGTCGAAGCAGGGATTATGATTTCCGTTCTGCTCATCCTTTCGCCATCGCGAGGACTTCGATCATTCGATCATGAATCAGGCCGTTGCTGGCCAGTACCTGCGGCCTGTAGTTCGAGAATTGATTGCCGCTGAAATTGGTCACGCGGCCACCTGCTTCTTCGACTATTATCGCCCCGGCGGCGGTGTCCCACGCGCTAAGGTTCAATTCCCAGAAACCATCGAACCGGCCACACGCAATGTAACTGAGATCGAGGGCCGCTGAACCGTCGCGCCTGAGCGCCTGCGCGTTCATCGCAAAGTTAGCCCAGTGATCGAGATTGTTTAGCTTTGATGTTTTGATGTCATAAGGAAAACCAGTTGAAAGCACGCTATGCTTCAAGTCGCCGATTTTTGACACGCGAATAGGGCGTTGATTCAACGCCGCGCCGCCGCCGCGCTCCGCCGCAAACAACTCATCGCGCATGGGGTCATAGACTACGCCCAATATCGTTTCGCCTTTGTATTCGAGCGCTATAGAAACACAAAACACAGGATAGCCATGCGCGAAATTCGTTGTGCCATCGAGCGGATCAACTATCCAGCGATAGTCCGAATTGCTTTCCGCAAGTCCGCTCTCTTCGGCCAGAATCTGATGGCGCGGGTAATGCGTTGCTATCTGTTCGCGAATCAGTTGTTCGCTTGCCAGATCAACGTCTGTAACGATGTTGATGTCTCCTTTATGACCGATGTCTATGTTTGTGCCGACGCGGTCGCGAAGCAATCGGCCCGCGTCTTGAGCCACACGAATTGCAAAATCAAGCATTAATTTCCTCTGATTGGTTGTGATCGAACGAGAAACTATAGCAGTGGCCAGCAGCCAGTGGCTAGTTCACGCAGAGGCGACTGTCTTAAATTTGGAATATGAGAGGCTGTTTTAAAAGAAGCTCCATAGGAGCGACCTGTCTATAGCAATCGAATGCAAAATGGTTCTGCAGCTCCGTAGGAGCGACCTCTAGATTAACAGGTCGCTCCTACGGAGCTACAGTAAACTCTACCTGCGACCATACTATAGACAGGTCGCTCCTACGGAGCTTCTCAAGCAGCTTCTGAGATTTGAGATTGCGGGGTTATTTGACTTGTCCGAA
>DATEKX010000609.1:0-2247 GCA_035277165.1 Blastocatellia bacterium
ATAAAACGCGAGCGATTCAGGCCCAATATCAAATGCGACTGTCTTCGTTTCTCCCGGTCGCAGTTCGACTTTTTGAAAGCCTTTTAACTCCTTAATTGGCCGCGTTACGGAACTGACCAGATCGCGAATATACATCTGCACGACTTCCGCTCCATCGCGTTTGCCTGTGTTCGTCACGTCAGCCAGAACGCGAGTCGAACCGTCAGTTTTGATTTTTTTCCTGGCGAGCCTGACGTTTTCGATGGCGAATGTTGTATAGCTCAAACCATAACCGAATGCATAAAGCGGCGACACATCATCAAACAAATATCCGCGCCGCGCCGACGGTTTGTAATTGTAAAATGCAGGCAGATGACCGGCAGAGCGGGGAATTGTGATCGGCAGCTTTCCGCTCGGGTTTACATCGCCGAATAAACAGTCGGCTACTGCGCGGCCCGTTTCCTGGCCGAGATACCAGCATTCAAAAATCGCTGGCACTTCCCGGCTGACGTAATTGATCGAGAGCGGTCGCCCGTTGAACAGAAGAACAACGACAGGTTTTCCAGTCGCGACCATCGCTTTGACCAGTTCTTCCTGTCTCCCGATCAGGTCGAGACTAGTCCGGTCGCCCAGATGATTTAACCCCCACGCCTCGCGCGAAGTCTGTTCGTTGCCGCCGATAGCCAGCACTATCACATCGGCGCGGCGCGCGACTTTGACGGCTTGCGCGATCATCTTGCGATCTTCATCAGGGTTGCTCGGTATAACTTCATCCTGATTCCACGACCCGCCGAGCGTAATTTTGCAGCCTTCGCTGTAGAGCACTTTAACTCGCTTGCCGACCTTCGCCTTGATGCCTTCAAGCACAGTGACCTCATGCTTAGGCACGCCGCTGTAACCACCCAACAAAGTGCGATTGGCATTCGGGCCGATGACCGCGATGGATTGAAGTTTATTCAGGTCGAGCGGCAACAGTTCGTTTTCATTTTTCAACAGCGTGATGGATTTTTGCGCCGCTTGCAAAGCAAGCTCGCGATTCCCGTCACAGCCAACGACGCGCTCGGCTTCTTCCGGGTCAACATACGGATCATCGAAGAGCCTCATCTGGAATTTCCAGAAGAGCATCGGCGCGACTAAATCATCAAGCTCCGATTCTTTCAACACGCCTTTGCGAACAAGTTCGACCAGATGCAAATAGCAATCAGGTTCCGGCAGCTCGATGTTGACTCCGGCGCGGACGGCCAGAGCGCACGATTCTTTGCTATCTTTAGCTACGAAGTGGCCGTGCGTGTCCGGGCGATAGCCTAATTCCCATATCGCGTAATAGTCCGATACTACGAACCCGGAAAATCCCCACTCCTTGCGCAGCACGTCTCTGAGCAACCACTTGCTTGCGTGAGACGGCACGCCGTCAATTTCGTTGTAAGAAGCCATGACGCTGATGGCTCCGCTTTTATCGAGCGCTTCTTTGAAAGTAAAAAGAAAAGTCTCGCGAAGCACACGCTCAGAGACATTGACAGGCGCGCAGTTGATGCCCGATTCAGGCTGGCCGTGCGCAGCAAAATGTTTCAACGTAGCGATGACGCGCTTTTTATCCCTGAACGAAGCGTCGCCTTGAAATCCGCGCACAGCCGCGATGCCCAGACGCGAAACCAAATAGGGGTCTTCGCCATAGGTTTCTTCGATGCGGCCCCATCGCGGGTCGCGCGCTACATCTACCACAGGCGTCAGCGCCTGATGCGTTCCGCGCAATCGCGCTTCTTCGGCGGTCATCGTGAAAAGCGATTCGACCAACTCGGTATCGAACGTCGCTCCGAGCGCAATGGGCTGCGGAAAACTTGTTGCGTCAATTGCCGCGTGGCCGTGCAAACATTCTTCGTGAAAGATCACAGGAATTCCGAGCCGACTGTTCTCAAGGAAGAACTTTTGAATCGCGTTAGTGAGTTCAGCCATCTGTCGGGCGTTCCTGCCTTTTCCCGCGTCGCTTGGGCGTCCAACCTGGCCGAGTCCTCGCCCTTGTTTGAAAGCGGCTTTGGCTTTACGAAGGTCGAAGTTGCCGTCGGCATCCACGAGCGTTTCGGCTTTCTTCTGCCAGACGCACATCATCTGCGCAGCTTTTTCTTCGAGCGTCATCCGCGACAGCAAATCTTTTACACGTTGCGCCGCAGATAGATCGGAATTTTTGTAAGGCAATGTACTTAGTTTTTTGCTTGAGCTTTTACTGCTCGCAGATTTTTTTTTCATGCGCCCCATTCTTTAACTGGTTTG
>DATEKX010000610.1:0-3858 GCA_035277165.1 Blastocatellia bacterium
CTTGAACGAAGAGGCCGCCGACGCAACTTAATCTTAAATTCTTTAATCAACCCATCGGGTGATTTGAGCATCAAACCACGCGTCGCTTTACAATTCAACGGGCGCTGCTGTAATTTTGTTAGTGAGAGTTACAGGCTCCCACACTCGGATTAACCCAGCAATCAACGAGAGTTCATTATGTGGCCATTCAATAAATCGAACGTTCAACGCGGCGGATTGGCGCTTTCGCCAACCTGGTTACAGGACTTCTTTCGCCGTTACACTTTCCTCTCGCTATTGGCGCTGTCGGTCATCGCAGGGATTATGTTCGGCGCAACCGTAGCCTATCAGGCCAGCATGACGCAGGAAGCGCAGGAGGTCGCAGGGCTTGCCAACTATCGCCCGAATCTCGTGACTCGCGTCATAGCCGGTGACGGAAAAACAGTCGTCGGCGAATTCTCGCTCGAACGCCGCATCCCGATCACGTATGACCAGATTCCTGAAACGATGAAGAAAGCCGTCTTTGCCATCGAAGACGACCGCTTTTATCAGCATATCGGGGTTGATCCGATCCGCATCGTTTCGGCCACCTTCAAAAACATCGTTAAGAGTCGCAAAGCCGAAGGCGCGTCCACGCTTACGCAACAGCTTGCGCGATTGCTCTTTCTTTCGCCCGAAAAGACCTACACTCGAAAGATCAGAGAGATTCTGATCTCGCTTCAAATCGAGCGATACTACACCAAAGAGCAGATAATGGAGATGTACTGCAACCAGATTTTTCTGGGTGGCGGCGCTTACGGTTTTGAAGCAGGCTCGCAGTATTATTTCTCCAAGCCGCTCAAAGAATGCACGCTCGAAGAGTATGCGCTGCTGGCCGGTCTGCCTAAAGCGCCGAGCTACTACTCTCCGACTCGCGACGAAAAGGCCGCGCTCGAACGGCGCAACGTCGTGCTTTATCGAATGCACGAAGAAGGCTACATAACCGATGAAGAGTACAATCGCGGGCGGCAAGCGAAGATCAATCTCAACATCAATCCGCTGCAGACAAACAATAATTCGATTTACGGATACTTCGTCGAAGAAGTGCGACAGGAGACCGAAGAGACTTTCGGCACTTACCAGACGCAGACCGGCGGCATGAACATCTACACTACGATTGATGCAACGGCGCAGCGCGATGCGGTTCGCGCCGTGCGCAGAGGGCTACACTCTTACGAAGACCGGCATGGCAAGCGTTGGCGCGGCAAACTCCTGAACGTTTTAGATCAGAAACTGACAAACGATCTCACGCGCTATTCGCATCCAGACTGGCTGGGCGATTACGTTGCGGGAGAATACATCTACGGGCTTATCATGAATGTAACGCCTGCTAATGCGGAAGTCCGATTCGGCGATTACAAAGCGGTGGTGACGGAGGCTCAGACGAAGTGGGCAGGCGGGCCGCCATCGAGAGTGCTCAAGCGAGGCGACCTTGCCGTGTTCAAGATCACCAAAGCGGACAACGATAAGAAAACGCTCGAAGTAAATCTCGATCAGTTGCCGTCCGTTGATGGGTCGCTGGTCTGTTTAGACTCGAAGACGGGCGATGTGAAAGCGATGGTCGGCGGGTATGATTTTTCGACTCGCAAGTTCAACAACGCGACGCAGGCCGAACGACAGACTGGCTCGACCTTCAAGCCTTTCATTTATGCGGCAGCCATCGAAGAAGGGTTTACGCCCGACACAGTAGTAAGCGCAGCCCCTTTCACAGACCCCGGAACCGGCTGGTCTCCGGCAAACTATGACGGGTCAGGTGGCGGCGGAATGCTCCCGATGAGAACCGCGCTGCAACAATCTCTCAACATAGTCGCAGTGCGATTGCTCTCGATAGTCGGCGTTGACAAGGGCGCGGAAATGGTCAAACGATTTGGCCTGCCCAATCCCATGAAGCGCGTTTTGCCTTCTGCCTTAGGCGCGACCGAAGAACCGTTGATGGATATGGTCAGCGCATATTCGGCCTTCTCGAATCAAGGCATGCGCGTCAAACCGCATTTGATTGACAAAGTGACGGACGCAGACGGCAACGTGTTGCAGGACTGGAAGCCCGAATCAACCAAAGCGGTTTCGCCTTACGTCGCATCGCAGATGCAGGACATGATGCGCGGAGTCGTCACAGGCGGCACAGCCGGTTCGGTTATGGGCAACAAAGAACTCGGCAAGCGAATGATATGCGGCAAGACCGGAACGGTGAATGATTTCACGGATGCCTGGTTCATCGGTTACACGCCGAGTTACACTGCGGGCGTGTGGATTGGCTATCCCGGCCTCAAGAAAACATTGGGCAACGGCGAAGCAGGATCGGTCGCGGCGCTTCCGATGTGGATTCACTTCATGGAGAAATTCCTTGCGGGCAAGCCTAACGATAAGTTTCCGAAAGCTCCGGCAGCGGACAGGGAAATACTTGCGAAGCGAGACGACGCAGCGCGCGCTATCCGCAAGGCTCAGGCTGATGAGGAAGTGACCAAATCGCAAGCCACGGACGAAACCGCAGATCAGGCCAAGAGCGCTGCTCAGGATGATGGTCAGTCGAAAGACCCGAACGCGCGCACTGTGCCGAAGATGACAGAGCCGGATCAAGGCGCGCCGCGAATCGAAACCGGGCGACCGCCCAAAGGTCGCGAAGACCGCCCGCGCACCGAAGAACGCACTTCGCCTGTTCGGCCTCCGGCTGGCAAACCCGACAGCCGCGACAAGCCTCCGGCCAAAGAAGATCGCAAGCGCGGCAAGAACGGAAACTGACATAGATTTTGGATTTTAGATTAACGGAATGTTTTATGGGCTTCGATTTCGTTAATCTAAAATCCAAAATTCAAAATCACCATGCCACTGATAATCATTATCGTTGTGGTAATCGGACTCGTATGGTGGATAAATAGCCAGCGGACGCTGAGTCTCAACGAAAGACTTTACCTCAAACGCAGAGGCTATGCGGTTGAAGAGCCAGTTGACCCCGGCCCGCCTGTGCCCAAAGATACGCGACTGATTAATTTGATCGAATCTCTGGGAGACCTGTCGCCCTTTGCCCGCCAGCGAGCCGCAGAAGATTTATCGCGCATGTGCCAGGCAGGTCAACGCGACCCGCGTATGCTGCCATCGCTCATCGTAGCTCTTAACGACAGCGACGCGTCAGTCCGCAGCACAGTGGCCTCAGCGCTTGGCAATCTCAGCAATATGGAAGCAGTTGAACCGTTGAAGCAGAGATTAGAGATTGAAGAATCAATCCACGTTCGCGGCGCTTTGCAGAAAGCGCTTCAGAAGTTAGAAGCCGATGGTTTGAAGTCTTGAATGTGAAAAACTGTTTTAGAAAGAAGCTCCGTAGGAGCGACCTGTCTATAGTATTAAGATGAGCAATTGGTTTGTAGCTCCGTAGGAGCGACCTATCAATCACGAGGTCGCTCCTACGGAGCTACAGAAAATATTCAGCATGGTTAACTATAAACAGGTCGTCCCTGACGGGACTACTAAAACTACTTCTGAGATTTGAAATTCAAGAGTTCTAAACTCTAATCACTACAGCTTATTCTCTCCGCGCACGTAGTATTTGAAAGCCATCTTCGCCAGCTTCCAAACTTTTCCCCATTCGATATCGCCCGACTCGCCGCGAATCAACTGATTCACAATCAGATTGCGCAGGTAGCGTCCTTCGCGCTTGAACATGAACCGCTTTGCATAAGGCCGCGCGACCTCAAAGAAGTTGAAATTTGGATCAACCATCGTGCCTATGCCTTCCAATGTCATGATCGCGCGAACGATGTAGGTGAAGCTCGCCGGTATGCGAAACGGAAATTCGTAGATGACGTGCGCCAGATCAAAGATCAATTCTTTGAACTTCACATCGCC
>DATEKX010000611.1:0-2030 GCA_035277165.1 Blastocatellia bacterium
GAAGAGTTGATTAGCCTGCTGCGCGAGCAAGGAGTCGAGGATATAAAAGAAGTGAAGAAATGCTTTCTCGAATCAGACGGTCATATCAGCGTGATAAAAAAAAGACCGGATGATAACGATGGGAAACAGCCCGATAAAGTGACCCCCTGAGCAAGTGAACTCGTTATACTTTCGAATATGAATGGCTATCCTGCTCAGTATGAATCAGACATCCTGTTGCGCGACGGCTCGACGCTAAGCCTCCGGCCAATCAAACCGGAAGACGCGAGCGGGCTGCAAGAGTTTCAGCATCACTTATCGCCTCGCAGCATCTACTTTCGTTTCTTTAGCCCGCTGCCCGAACTGACCGACGAACGCGCCGCCCAGCTTGCTACCGTAGATTACGACAACACTTTTGCGCTCGTAGGCGAACTGGCCGGTCGCATCGTCGCAGTAGCGCGCTACTATCGCAACGCCGAGAACCCGGAAGCTGCCGAAGTTGCTTTCATTATAGAAGACGCGCTGCAAGGTCGCGGCATCGCGTCGCGCATGCTCGAACGATTGACTGAGATAGCTCGCGAACATCGCATCACTACGTTTGAAGCTTACGTGCTCGGCGATAATCGAAAGATGATAGACGTTTTCGTAAACACAGGATTTGAAGTCAAGCGCAGGCTCGACGGCGGAGTCTTCTACATCACTTTCCCGATCATTCCAACGCCAGAAAGCGAACAGCGATCTGCTACACGTTCTCAGTCGGCGGCCTCCACTTCGATGAAGGTTTTCTTCGAGCCGAAATCCATCGCAGTCATCGGCGCGGGTCGCAGTCGCGGCACTATCGGCGCTGAAATATTTCACAACCTCATGAGCGCGGGCTTTCAAGGAGTCCTTTATCCTGTGAACGAAAAAGCGCGCGTCGTCGGCTCGGTTCACGCTTACCCGCGAATCACAGACATACCCGGCGACGTTGATCTGGCCATCATCATCATTCCTGCCGATGCGGTCGAAGCCGTAGTTGACGACTGCATAACGAAAGGCGTGCGGGGCATTATCATCATCAGCGCGGGCTTTGCCGAAACAGGAGCCGAAGGGCGGGAAACAGAGACTCGAATACTTGAAAAAGTCAGGCGCGCAGGCGTGCGAATGATAGGCCCCAACTGCATGGGCATAATCAACACCGACTTGGAAATCGCACTCAATGGAACTTTCTCGCCCGTCTATCCGCCCGAAGGTCGCGTGGCGATGTCTACGCAAAGCGGCGCGCTGGGGCTTGCGATTCTCGATTATGCGCGACGGATCAACCTCGGCATTTCAACCTTCGTGTCGGTCGGCAACCGGGCAGACGTATCCAGCAACGACCTGATTCAGTATTGGGCGAAAGACCCGCGAACGGATGTGATACTGCTCTACCTGGAGAGCTTCGGCAATCCGCGCAAATTCAGCCGCATCGCAAAGCGAATAGCTCGCACCAAACCCATCGTTGTCGTCAAGTCCGGCAGATCGAACGCGGCAGTACGAGCCGCTTCTTCGCACACGGCGACGCTTTCCGCCACGGACGCAGTTGCGAGCGCGCTGTTTCGGCAAGCGGGCATCGTTCGCACGGACACGCTCGAAGAACTCTTTGACGTAGCGAACCTGCTCGCGCATCAACCAGTGCCAGCCGGGCGGCGCGTAGCGATACTTACGAACGCGGGCGGGCCGGGCATACTCGCAGCCGACGCCTGCGAATCGCGCGGGCTGGAACTCCCTACGCTTTCAGATGAAACAGTCACAGAGTTGAGATCGTTTTTGCCGCCGACGGCCAGCGTCGCTAACCCTGTCAACATGCTTGCATCAGCCACGCCTGAACATTTCGAGCGAGCAACGCGCGCGTTGCTCCGAGACAAACACGTTGACTCGCTCATCGTAATATTTATTCCACCGCTTGTGATAGACCCCGAATCCGTAGCCGCCGCGATAGTGGCCGGGGCGAAAGATGCAGGCAGCAAACCCGTGCTTGCGAATTTCATGAGCGCAAAAGGAGCGCCGGAAATTCTCTCAAAAATTCCGAG
>DATEKX010000612.1:0-5240 GCA_035277165.1 Blastocatellia bacterium
TGCTCAAGATGGCGACTTGCGAATTTTTCACTTCGGTCTCCTCTGAAATAAGTTCGTCTCGCGGCAGCGTTTTTGTGCGCCTCGACAAACGGTCGAGCAATATGGGCGCGACCAGTAGCGCGCCCGTCAGTATCCCGGCCAGTTCCGCAGGCTGCGCGCTCAATCGCAATCCGTTTTGCAAAATCACGATGGCAAATAAACCCAACACTGTCCCCAACACAGTGCCTCGTCCGCCAAAGATTGACGCGCCGCCCAACACGACGGCGGTGATTGCCGTCAATTCATAACCTGTTCCCGCATCTGATTTCGCTTGCCCAAGGTGCGCGACATAAATTACAGCCGCGAGGCTTGATGAAAGCCCGGACAGTGTGTAAACAACTCCGAGCCGTCGCGCAACAGGAATGCCCGCATAGCGAGCCCCTTCGGCAGAATATCCGATGGCATAAAGGCTGCGCCCGAAGCTTGTCCGGTAGAGCAGCCATGCGCAACCGGCGATTGCCAGAATCAAAATGAATAACTGCGTTGGAATCACTCCGCCCACATAGCCCTGCCCCAGAAAAAGAAACGCGGGCGAAAATCCTGAATAGTTTTCGATGCCGCGCGTGAGTCCTTCGGCAATTCCGCGAAAGAGAGAAAACGTCCCAAGAGTTACAATCAGCGGAGGAAAATTCAATCGCGCGATCATCAACGCATTCAAACCGCCTCCGAGCAATCCAACCAATAATGTGATGACAATCGCGAACGGCATCGGCAGGTGGGCGTCGCGCCATAGGCTCCCCAATACAACAGCCGACAGTCCCATCATCGAGCCGACCGAAAGATCAATCCCGCCTGTGATAATGACGGGCGTGAGCGCAAGCGCGAGCAATCCGATCTCTGCGCTCAACCGCGTCACCTCGAACGCATTGGCCGAAGACAGGAAATTGTTTCCGGTCAAAGCGAAGACGCCGCATTCGGCTATCAGCACAAGCAGCAGTATCCATTCGTTATTCGGAAACAACCGTTCGCCGAGCGGCGCTGTCAATTTCAGATTGTTGATTTCGGATTGCTGAACAGTTGAATTCATTTAGCTCTCTCAGTTCGCAATTTAAAATTCGCAATCTGAAATCGTTCGAGCCGCCCGAGCGCGGCATCTGAAATCAGCGCTGCAAGAATGATCGCGCCTTGAATGCTGCGTTCCCAAAATGGATTTATTCCTAAGAAGGTCAGCGCCGTGCCGATGGTGCCCAGCATCATCACGCCGATAAGCGTGCCAGCGAGCGTGCCGCGCCCGCCAGTGATCGCCGTCCCGCCTACTACGACTGCTGCAATCGCTTTCAACTCCATTCCTGCTCCCGCATTGCTCGGCACAACAGAAAAGCGCGCAGCATTGAGCAGCGCCGCAAGCCCTGTGAGCGCGCCCATCAATACGAATACGCCGAAGACAATGCGAGGCGGCTCGATGCCTGCGAGCCGCGCGGCTTCGCTGTCAGAGCCAACCGCATAAATCGCGCGCCCTGCGCGCAAGCTTCGCAGCATCCAGATGAAACTGACCAACACGGCCAGAGCAACTCCGACGATCAACCATTGCCCTCTATTTTGTCCGAGACCGAACCATTGAAAATCAGCAGGCAGACCTTGCACCCATGCGCCTTCCGTAATCCAGCGCAAAGCGTCGCGCCACGCTACCAGCATCGCCAGCGTAACGATGATCGAAGGCAAACGCAGATAACCAACCAGCGCTCCATTTACTGCGCCCATCGCCGCGCCGATCAAAAGCGCGCAAATCAACAGCATCGGCGCTGGCACGCCTGACTTCGCCAGCCAACCGGCTGCGACGCTGGCGACGGCAAACTGCGAACCGACAGAGATGTCAATCTGACCTGCCAGAATCACCATCGTCATCCCTGTTGCAATAATCAGAGCGGGCGCGTTGTTGAGTGCAAGGTCGCGCAAATTCGCAGCGCTGAAAAATGACGGCGCAAGAACTGCGACCAGCGCTAAAAGCCCTGCGTAAGCGACAGACGCCGACAGTTCTCGTTTGTAACGATTGAGTTTCATCTTCTACGAGTTTGTAGGGGCAGGGCTTGTCCCTGCCCGAATGGTCGCAAGACCATGACAGTCATCGCCTGTCGGCGATTCGGGCAGGGACAAGCCCTGCCCCTACACGATCATTCGTTTTTTTGTCCGAGAGCGAGCGCCAGAATATTTCGTTGCGTAGCATCTTTGCGCTCCAGTATCCCGGTTATCGTTTTGTTGCACATCACTGCGATGCGGTCGCTCATTCCTAAAATCTCAGGCAACTCAGACGAGATCATCAGAATCGCCGCGCCTTCCGCTGCCAACTCCATCATCAATGCATGAATTTCGGACTTCGCGCCAACGTCAATTCCCTGCGTCGGCTCGTCTAAAATAAGCACCGATGGTTTGATTGCAAGCCAGCGACTCAAAGCGACTTTTTGTTGATTGCCGCCCGAAAGCGTAGCCGCCGTAGAGAAAATCGCGGGCGTTTTGATGCCCAGTCGCCGTGTGTAGTCTGCCGCGATCTCTTTCTCGCGCCTGAAATCCATCGCGCCGAATCGTGATAGCCGGTCGAGCGATGCCAGTCCAATATTAGCGTTGATTGCCATCTCTAAAATAACACCGTGGCGACGGCGGTCTTCGGGCAGATAAGCGATGCCGCGTTTGATAGCTTCGGCAGGGCTTTTGATATTGATAGTTTTACCGCGCAATAAAATCTGGCCTGCATCCGCCGGGGTCAATCCAAAGATCGTTCGCGCCAGCTCCGTGCGACCTGCGCCCACAAGACCGGCCAGTCCCACAATTTCGCCTGCGCGCACAGTGAGATTTATATTGCTCACCTGTGCGGCGCTCGAACTGAGATGACGAAGCTCTAAAACTGTTTCGCCCAACTCGACTGTTCTTTTTGGAAAGACCGCAGACAACTCTCGCCCGACCATCAAACGAATCAACTCGTGGCGGTCTACTTCGGACATCGGTCGCGTGTCAATCGTCGAACCGTCGCGCAACACAGTCACTCGGTCGGCAATCGAAGCGAGTTCTTCCAGACGATGCGAAATGTATATGATGCCGACAGATTGCGCGCGAAGTTTGCGAATCACGTTGAAAAGATTCTGCGCGTCTTCTTCGGAGAGCGAGGCCGTCGGTTCATCCATTATTAAAACTTTGGCATCGGCTCCAAGCGCGCGGGCGATTTCGACCAGTTGTTGCTGCGGCATCGTGAGGTCACTGGCTATCGTAGCAGGATCAATCTTCGCGCCAACCTGATCGAGCAGGTCGCGTGCCCTACGGTGGCGCGCTCTCCAATTGATGCGCTTCCATAAACCGGATGGCTCAAGGCCGAGCGCGATATTTTCTGCGACAGTGAGTTCGGGAAAGAGCGCCGGTTGTTGATAAATCGCACTGACGCCGAGCGACTTCGCAAGGCGCGGCGAATTATGCGTGATCGACTGTCCATTCAACTTGATTTCGCCGAGGTCTGCTTCGACCGCGCCAGTGATGATCTTAATGAGCGTAGACTTCCCCGCCCCGTTTTCGCCGACAAGGGCGTGCACTTCGCCTGCACGCAACTCGAATGAGGCATCCTTGAGCGCCTGCGCCCCGGCGTAAGATTTGGTGATATTAATAGCGTGCAGCAGCAGCGTCTCAGTCAAAATCTTCACCTCGAAAAACGCGCTTCGATTGCCTCGTAGCGGCGGGTCGCTTCTTCCAACACTGGCGACGGGCGCGGAGTGAATCTCTTCACCTCTACATTTTGAGCGACGTATTCGCGCGCTTCCGTCAAAGATACAAATCGCCCTGTGGCAATCGCTTGAACCAGCACATTGCCTGTAACGGTTGCTTCGACAGGCCCCGCAATCACAGGCTTGCTCGTCACCGTAGCCGTCATCTGATTGAGATAATCATTACGACTGCCTCCGCCGATGATCTGTACGCCCTGGATAACCTGATTCGTTAACGACTCGATTGCGCGAAGAACCGACGCATAACAAAAAGCCAGCGAATCAAGAATCATTTTAGTTATTGCAGGCGGCTCGACCGATATGCTCTGACCGCTTTCAGCAAGTTGTTCGGCTATCGCGCCGAGCATGCTCGGCGGATTGAAGAAGCGCGGGTCATCAGGAAAGATCAATGCGCGATAACCGTCAATCGTTTCTGCCTGAGGAAGCAGGGCCGTATAGTCAAAATCCAAGCCACGCTCTTTCCATTCCTTGCGGCACGACTCCAGAATCCACAGCCCCATCACATTTTTGAGAAACCGAATCGTGCCGAACGCGCCGCCTTCATTGGTGAAATTATAGCGCGCAACATCTGCGTTGATGAGCGCGCGGTCACGCTCCACGCCGACCAGCGACCACGTGCCCGAAGATATATAAGCCCATCCGTCTTTGAGCGGCGCACCCGCGACGGCGCTGGCTGTGTCGTGCGTTGCCGGAGCTACGACTCGCAGTCTTTCGACCTGAAGTTCATCGGCGATTGACGGTTTAACGAGGCCGAGGTCTGTGCCCGCCGAAACGATTTCGGTCAGCAGATCGAGCGGCAATCCGAGACGCTTTATCAGGTCGTGCTCCCACATTCCGCTTTTTGCGCTTACAAGTTGAGTCGTGGTGGCGTTCGTGTATTCTGTTACAGCTTTGCCTGTGAGAAAAAAATTAATCAGATCAGGAATCAGCAAGAGCCGTGACCGAGCGCCGTTTATTCCTTCTTGCGCATGAGCATAGAGTTGAAACAGTGTGTTGAAAACCTGAAACTGAATGCCCGTGCGCTCGAATACTTCTTCACGCGAGATGTGCGCGAAGACCGCTTCCATCACTGTTTGAGTGCGTTCGTCTCTATAACAGATGGGGTGCTCGATCAGATTTCCTTCGTCGTCTATCAGCCCGTAATCAACGGCCCAGCTATCAACGCCGAGGCTTTGAACTGTTCGATTGAGATTGCGCGCTCGCTCGACTGCTGAACGCGCGCCCGTTTTTATCTCCTGAAAAATTTTCGGAAAATCCCATCGAAGATGCCCGTCTGAACGGCTCGGCGGATAATGAAACCTGTGCGCTTCTTCTAGCAGAAATTCGTCCGGCGTCACTCCTGCCAAAAAGACTCGCCCGCTGCCTGCGCCCAGATCAACCGCGATGTAGAGAGAATCGTTCATTAGTAATATGGTGTGTAGGGGCAGGGCTTGTCCCTGCCCGGATTGCCGGAGGCAATGACTGATTCAAAATCTGCTTAATTACAATTCTGTCATC
>DATEKX010000613.1:0-2644 GCA_035277165.1 Blastocatellia bacterium
TTCACCGGCGTTGCTGCGCGTAGCCGGTCGGCCAGATTCTTTGCCTCCTGTGCCTGTCGCTCGTTGCGCATGTAGCTGATGATTGAGGCTTTGACATCTTTGAGTTCGCCTTGAATCTTGTCGCGGTTTTGCTCATAGAAGGCCTGAACTTCGGCTTCGGTCGGATCTTTGACCTTCGATATCACTTCCATTTCGAGGATGCGGTCGGCGCTGATCCCGCGCTTTTTGGCTTCCGCTTCGAGCAGTTTCGCGTTGATCATCACATTGATCTGGCGTTTGCGCGCTTCGATGACCTGATTCTGCAGTTCTTTGATCTTATTGTTGACCGGCTCGTCAATCTCTTTCATCATGATCTTAACGCCGTTAACAATAGCCGCGGTGTCGCTCGGAATCTTCGCATCGCATCCGCAATCCTCTTCTTTCTTCTCCTGCGCGGCTGGCGGCTGAAGCGGCCCAACAGGTTTAGCGGGTTGCGGCTTCTGCTGGCTCAACCCTACTGCCACATTGCAAATAAGGGCAAAGACAACTATGAATAAAAACCTTGATACAGCTTTCATGGGTTCCTCCATTGATTAAACACGGGCAGATGCTCACAGCAAGCAACTTGCCGATATTATACCAGAGCCTTCAGAGCAGTCGAACTTCTTCGCGAGACAGACGCGAATTACATATTCCTGTAGTTAGGCCCGCCTCCGCCTTCGGGCGTAACCCAGTTGATTATCTGGTACGGGTCCATAATATCGCATGTCTTACAGTGAACGCAGTTCGAGAAGTTAATTTGCAAGCGGCGCTTCCCTTCCCCGGACTCAACCATCTCGTAGACGTTTGCCGGACAGAAGTTCTGGCACGGATTGCCGTATTCAGTAACGCAACGATCAACACAGATGTTGAAATCTGCGACCTTCAGATGAGCGGGCTGGTCTTCGTCGTGATGCGTGCTCGAATAATAAACGTCCGTCAGTTTGGTGACCGTCAGTTTATCATCGTACTTAAGCTCGCCGTAACGGTCGCCCTTTTGCCCATCGAGTTTATGCATGTGCTGATGGCCTGCTTTGATCGAAAGGCGACCCGGCAGCCTCCCACCCGTGAGCGTTGAAATACCTGCCACGATCAACCCCATCATCCGACCGCGATCAAATGCCTGATGGAAATTGCGCGCTTTGTAAAGCTCGCGCCCGACGTAGCTCTCTTTCAGCTTCTTATCATAAGCGCTCAGTTTAGCCTCAGAAAAATCATCGGCGACCAGAGCGTCAAAGATCGTTTCAGCCGCGATCATTCCGGCTTTGATCGCCGTGTGAATTCCTTTGAGCCGCTCGCCGTTGAGCATGCCGCCCGAATCGCCGATGATCATCACACCATTCGCGCTCAATTGAGGCAGCGTGTACCAGCCGCCCACAGGCATAGCCTTTGCCCCATAGCGAATCATCTTGCCGCCTTTGAGCAAGTCGCTGATCAGCGGATGAGTCTTGAATAGTTGAAACTCGTGATGCGGATCAATCCGCGCGTCGCGGTAGTCCAACCCGACCGCAAGCCCTATGTCAATGATGCGGTCGCGCATCCCATAAACCCACGAGCCGCCGAAAGTGTGCGAATCCAGAGGCCAGCCCAGCGTATGAATGACCGACCCCGGAGCAAAGCGATGATCAGGCATCTCCCAGAGTTCTTTGATGCCTACGGAATAGACCTGCGGGTCGCTCGCGCTATCCAGCTTCAAACGATTGACCAGTTGTTTAGTCAGCGAGCCGCGCACGCCTTCACCGAGCACAGTAACTTTTGCAACAATATCAACACCCGGCTCGAAATTCGGCTTGGGCTTTCCGGTCTTGTCAATTCCCTTGTCGCCTGTGCGAACGCCTATGACGCGGTCCCCGTCGTAAAGCATCTCTGCGCCGGGAAATTCTGGGAAAATGTTGACGCCTGCGGCTTCGGCCTTCTCGCCCAGCCAGCGCACAAGTTTGTTCAAAGAGACAACGTAGTTGCCGTGATTTTTGAGCGGCGGCGGAATCATGGGCATGGATATTTTGCCGCGCTTTGTGAGGAAGTAGACTTTCTCTTCGCCCACGGGAGCTTCGAGCGGCGCTTGACCATGTTTCTCAAAATTAGGAATCAGTTCGCGCAAAGACGAAGGGTCGAGCACAGCGCCCGAAAGCTGATGCGCGCCGATTTCGGCAGCCTTCTCGATGACGGCGATGTTGATCTCGTCGAGTTTTTTTGCGCCCGAATCTTTTGCGCGTTCGTTGTGCGCGTTGATTAAATTCGTGAGGTGCAGCGCGCAACTGAGATTGGCCGGTCCCGCTCCGACGAGCAGGACATCCATTTCAAGAATCTCTCTCTCGATAGCCATAGAATTTCCATTCTAAGGAATGTAGGGGCTGCCCGAATGGTCGAAAGACCATGACCGATCATCGCCTTCGGCGATCCGGGCAGCCCCTACAACTGTATCACTCGCCTTTTGCTTTTTTGATCTCTGCCGTCAGCGCGGGCACTATCTCGAACAGGTCGCCCACGATGCCGTAGTCTGCGATGTCAAAGATTGGCGCTTCGGCGTCTTTATTGATCGCGACTATGGTCTGCGAATTCTTCATGCCGACTACGTGTTGAATCGCGCCCGATATGCCGACGGCGAGATAGAGCTTGGGCGCGA
>DATEKX010000614.1:0-4189 GCA_035277165.1 Blastocatellia bacterium
CGCTTTGAATTCGTATCTTGGAAGGCTGCCGCTCGCGGCTTGTTCGACGCTGATGCGAATGTTGAAATGATGGCGAAAGGCGTTCAACACGAAGCGCGATGTTTCTTCAAAAGGGATCGCGCCGGGTGTTTCCAATTTGATTAACAGATCGTCCATTCCTTCGATTCGCCGAATGTCCACTTCGTACTCGATGATGTCAGGCAAACTGCGAATCAGATCATCAATCGCGCTCGGATAAATATTAACTCCGCGCACGATTATCATATCGTCAGCGCGACCGAGCACGCCGCCCTTGATGCGCGCAAAGCTGCGACCGCAATCACATCTTTCATCCGTCATCTCGACTAAATCGCCAGTGCGATAGCGAAGCACGGGCATGCAGCCTCGACCGAGATTCGTTATCACAAGCTCGCCTCGATTGCCTGCATCTATACTCTGACCGCTCGCCGGGTCTATTACTTCAAAGATGAATTCCGCTTCGTTCAAATGAATCGCGCCCGTTTGAGCTTCGCAATCGAAAGCCCATGCTCCGGCTTCGGTCGCGCCCGCGTGATCGAAACAGGTTGCGCCCCAGGATTGTTCAATCGCGCGCTTTACATTAGGCAGGCTCGCGCCCGGCTCGCCCGCGTGAATGCTGCGGCGCACGCTCGAAGAACGCAGATCGATTCCCTGCTCTTTTGCGACTTCCGCCAGATGCAATGCGTAAGTCGGCGTGCATACCAGAATAGTGCAGCGATTATCGAGTATTGCCTGCAATCGCTGCCCTGAGTTCATTCCTCCGCCCGACACGCACATTGCGCCGACGTGCCACGCGCCAGCAATAGCTGCCCAGTGGCTCAGATATGGGCCAAAAGAAAAAGCGCAGAAAACTATATCGTCTGCACTGACTCCCGCGCCGCGATAAACATATCCCCAGCAGCGCGTCCACCAGTCCCACGACTCTGCCGTGTCGAGACATTTGAGCGGGCGGCCTGTCGTGCCAGATGTCTGATGGAAGTAACGATAAGCAGAAAGCGGATAAGTCAGCAGACGACCAAACGGCGGATGTGATTGTTGTTCTTCGACCAGTTCGGTTTTCGTCGTGAAAGGCAAGGCGAGCAAATCTTCAGCGCTCTTGATTTCTTCGAGCTTGATTCCGGCGCGATGAGCTTTCGCCTTGTAAAATTCGTTCGCGGCAAGCTCGCTTACGAGCAACCGCAATCGCTCGTTTTGCCGTTGTCGCAAATCGTTTTTATCAAGCGTCTCCAGTTTATGATCGTAGAAATTCATCGCGCTTTAAGTAGTAGCGCAAGGCTGCAAATTACGCCACCCGATTTAAGAAGCTGAAAAACCTTTAACGATTTATTAAGCAAGTTTTCATATGGCGTTTAGTAATATGCGTGCAGATCAAGCAAGGAGGTAGCAAAACCATGTTAACGCTAAGACGAGGTGCGCTTCCGGCGATTCTACTGCTCAGCATGGCAACGGCCACAGCTTTCGGGCAGGAACCGACTCAAGAGCGCGTGGATTTCACAATCAACTCTCCCTATCAATTGAGAAAGAGCGATGTTGTTTTTCCAGCAGGCAAGTACATACTTTCTCAGGTAAACGACAATGACGGCGACTTGTTTGCGCTTTACAAAGATGACCTCAGGCACTCGCCTGTGGCTTTAATCAAAACGACGCGCATTATGTACCTTACCAATAATTACCCGACGAAAACGAAGATCGTGCTCGATACGGATCAGCCTCTCCCCAACAGTTTTCCCGTTGTAGAAGGATGGACTATTCCGGCAACAGAAGGCTGGGAGGTCATCGGCGTCGTTGCTAATCAAAAACACGTTGCGTCTGAATCAGAGTAATCAAAGCCCCTTCCCGAATGGCAGACATTAGGCTGGTTCCCCACCGCTACATCCGGCAAGCCTGTAATAGCTGACCGGGCTTGCCGGACCCGCCATCATCATCACGCGCTCATCACTTGTCCAGCAAAGATGTAGCCGCAGCAAGCCGCATAGTAAATCGCGATCCATGACCGAGCGCGCTCTCGACTTCCACTTCGCCTTGATGCGCGCGAATTATCTGATCGCAGATAGCGAGGCCGAGCCCTGTTCCGCCATCGCTTCGCGAGCGCGCATGATCTACGCGATAGAACCGGCGAAATATCCGAGCTTGTTCTTCGATGGGAATGCCTATTCCTGTGTCAACGACATCCACGCGAATGAATTCGCCGTCATGTTTAACGGTGACACTGACGCGCCCATCCTTGGGAGTGTACTTCAAAGCGTTTTCGACCAGATTGCGCAATGCCTGATTTATGCGCGCGCGGTCAGCATAGACCACGCAATCGGATTCGGCATCGAGCGTGAATTCGATACTGCGAGCTTCGGCCACGGGCATAAACTGTTCGTGAACTCCAGCCGCCGCTTCCGACAATGATACTTCGCGCAACTCCATAGACAGGTTGTTCGAGTCTGCACGCGCAAGCAAAAAGAGATCATCCGCAAGAACCGTTAACCGCGTGGCATCCTGCAACGAGCCTTCTATCACCTGCTTGTACTCTTCTGCCGAACGAGGCTGCCTGAGCGCTACTTCGAGTCGGCAACGCAGCGCAGCTATTGGCGAACGCGTCTCGTGCGAGGCGTCTTGAATAAACTGTTTCTGGCTATCGAAAAGCTGTTGCAGTTTATCCAGCATTTCATTCAGTACAGTTGTGAGGCGAACCATCTCCGAACTTGAATCAATATATTGGAGCCGCTGCCGCAAGTTTCCTTCGCCGATCAGATGCGCACGCTCGGTTATATGGTCTACGGGCTTGAGCGCGTTCCCAATTATCAAATAGCCTCCGGCAACCGATGCGATTATTGCCAGAATATCTATTCCCAGAATTATCAATCCTACTCGCGACATCGTGCGGCGGACGCTATCGGTTGCGACTCCGATCACAACCGTGAAGGGTGCGCCATCACGGTCTCCGCTGACCGCCGCCAGTCGAACTGGTCTGTCGTCGAGAAGACGTTCGGCTTTTACTACTGCGCCGCTCAAAGCAGCAGAGAGCTGCGATTGATTTATCACGGAGCTTGATGTTTCGGGGAGGCCCGACTGGCCTAACACCCCGCCTTGCGCGTCGAGGACTTGCACGAACTGATGCGCAAAACGAGGATACTGATCCGCGCGACGGCTTATAGTTTCCAGATCGAGAGAATTGTCTTCTTTGAACGCGGCGCTTTCAAGCGTCGCCATCGACAGGAGTCCGGCGTCGAGTTCCGCGAGCATAACTGCGCGCAGCGCATTGTATGTCACGTAGTCTGAGACAAAAAGCACAAGACTGAAAACGAAGGTGAACCATAAGATGAGATTGACTCTCAGAGATTTGGGTCTCATTGCCTACTTTCGAATGCCTGCCGGGCAGCTATTTATCGCTGATGATATAGCCCATTGCGCGAACCGAGTGCAAAAGCCGTGAGCCGCCGTTAGCTTCCAGCTTTTTCCTCAAATGACTGACCGACACGTCTATGACATTCGATAGCGGATCAAAATACTGATCCCAGACATGCTCGGCCAGTTGCGAACGGCTGATTACTCGCTCTGGATTTCTGAGAAAGTATTCAAGCAGCGCATACTCTTTCGCGGTCAGCTCAATCCGCCCGTCGCCGCGCGTGACCGTGTGAGACAACAAATCCATACGCACATCCGAATATTCGAGAGTTGTTGAAGCGACGAGCGGCCCTCGGCGTAACAATGCGCGGACGCGCGCGAGAAATTCTTCAAACGAAAACGGCTTGGTCAAATAGTCTTCGGCTCCGCTGTCTAGTCCCTTCACTTTATCGGCAGTCGTATCGAGCGCTGTCAGCATCAGAATGGGTGTTTTCACATTGCGGCTGCGCAGGTCTTGACACACCTGCAGTCCGTTGATTTTCGGAAGCATTATATCGAGCACGATCAAATCATAATCGTTAGTTTCAGCCAGAAACTCTGCATCCTCTCCGTCGGCTGCGCGGTCAACCGCATAGCATTCTTCTTTGAGGCCAGCCACAATCGAATGGGCAAGTCCCGTTTCATCTTCAACCACAAGTATACGCATCTCATCCATAGTGTAAGACCGGGAAATCGAGCAGGCAACATCGAACGTCTGTGGCAACTGAAAACCGACAAGGCCATTGCGGCAATGCCGTCCCTCATTAACCGGGGACGGCATTGCCGCAGCAAAGCA
>DATEKX010000615.1:0-3987 GCA_035277165.1 Blastocatellia bacterium
TTGCCGAGTGTACCAGCAGGGGCATTTGTGGGGTGAGAGTTTTATAACATGGCCCTAAGACCATCGCAAGAGTTTCCTTGCAGCGAAAAGCCAGTCTATACTAAACAAAGTAAGGGGGTGATAAGTATTATGAGAGAAGAAGCCACTGAGAACCCCGCAGAAGAGGCTTTGGCCAATCAGCATACGCCAGAGCCAACTGAAGCTCAGCGCAGGCTGATGAAACTGGCCGAAGAGCAGGGCGTGAAGCCATTAGATTTCGATGCGCTTCTTGCGAAAGCAGACTTTTGGCCGGAAGATGAGAGCATAGATGATTTTATAGCCGCCGTGCAGGAGTGGCGTAGTGAGGGTGGTGAAAGGGAACTGCCTTGACATCAAGCGTCGTAGTAGATACAGATGTCGTATCGTTCAGCTTTAAGCTAGATACAAGAGCCAATCTATACCGCCCTCATCTTGATAGCAAACTGACGATCATCTCTTTTATGACGATAGCAGAATTAGACCGCTGGGCGCTCGTATACAAATGGGGAGCGGCTAGGCAACATAGCTTAGAAGTGTTTCTGCAAGGTTTTATATTCACTTTCTGTGATCGCGCTTTATGTCGTAAGTGGGCCGAAGCCGTGTATAGCGCGCGCCGAAACGGGCGACCCATAAGAACTGCCGATGCCTGGATTGCTGCGACCGCTCTGCTGTACGAAGTCCCCCTCGTTACTCACAATCGTTCTAATTATGCTGGTGTTGCCGGGCTGACCGTTATATCGGAAGCCCCTTGATGAATAGTAAGGAGAGTTTATGGAATCGAAGTATGCCAAGTACGTCAATCGCGACGAGATCATTCAAATAGTTTGCGATCTGGTGCGCCAAAACACTGTCAACCCGCCGGGCAATGAATACCTGTGCAAAGAAATCGTCGCCGCATGCATGCAACAACTCGGAATGGAAATTTCCTACTACGAAAAAGAACCCGGTCGCACAAACGTAGTGGGCCGAATGGGAAGCGGCGCAAAATCTATCGGCTTCGTTTCGCATATGGACGTGGTGCCGCCGGGCGAGCTTGAGCAGTGGAACACGCCGCCGTTCGAGCCGACCATCGAAGACGGGCGCATCTACGGGCGAGGCACGCTCGATGACAAAGGCTCTTTCGCCTGCGCCTACTCTGCCTGCAAAGCGTTCCTGGCAGAGCACAAGGATTTCGACGGCACAGTATATTTGATCGCGGCAGCCGACGAAGAGGTAGGCTCGGAGCTTGGCATCATATACCTTGTCGAAGAGTGCGGCTTGAAATTCGACGTTGCGATAATTCCCGATGGCGGGCGAATGGATCTTTCCATTTACGGCGAGAAAGGCATTCTCTGGGTCGAGCTTGAAAGTCACGGCATCCAGGCGCACGGCTCGACGCCTGAGCTTGGCCGCAATGCGATAATCCCGCTCGCGGAAGCGATTGCCGAAATCAAATCGCTCGACCTGGGCGCAAGCTACGACCACGCGTTCGACGGTTGGACTATGAACGTCGGAACGATTCAAGGCGGTTCGTCAACCAACACCGTTCCGGCGATGGCTCGCGCGACTATTGATTTCCGTCTGCCTGCCGGAATCAACAAAGATCAAGTGCTTGCGAAGCTGGAAGAGAAGGTCGCAGCCGTTCGCCATCGCTCCGCGGATGCTGAACTGAAGGTAAATGTGCTTCACGAAACCGAGCCGCACCTGTCTGACAAAAACTCGATCATCATTCGCAGCTTCGATACGGCGGCCCGGCGTTTAGGTCTTCCGATGAGCTACGAGACATTCGGCGGAAACACAGTAGCAAAGAACCTGTATTTTGCAGGCATCACATCGGTCGTACATTATCCGGGCGACGACAAGCTGGCGCACGTGCCGAACGAGTTCGTCATCATAGATGAGCTTGTGCTCGGCTCAGTGCTTTACGCCGAAACGCTAGAAGCATACTTCTTCGGTTGATAGATGAACTCGCAGGGTGAAGGTGCATGGAAAAATCAGTAAGTCTTTCGATTCTAAAATCTAGTGCCGTTCTTTTACTGCTGCTCGCAAGTTTTGCCAATCCCGCAAACGCGCAGAGCCTACAATCCAGAGCGAACGAGATTCGCGCTGCGATGGACAGCCGCGCTTTTGATCGCGCAGAGCGGCTGGCGCGAGAACTGCGCGCAAGTGACTCGTCTGCCTTCACTCGAAACAACTATGATTATCTGCTTGCGCGTCTGACAGAGCGACGCGGCGCGCGGGCCGAAGCTTCGACACTTTATCTTAGCCTGCTCAATCGAAACTCTAATCTAGCTCAATACGCGCTCTGGCATCTCGCATTGATTGCTCGCGCGTCGAGCGATCTCGCGCTTGAGCGGCAATACATCACTCGACTGCTCGCCGTATATCCATCGAGCATCCTCGTTACATCTGCGCGGAATCGCTTGATTGACAGTCACCTCGAAAGCGGCGATTACCGCGCAGCCGTAGCAATGCTTCGACCCATTGCGTCAACTGCAGGTGTGCGCGGGCGAAGCGCGATGGCGCGATTGGGCGAGGCTTACTCGAAGACCGGAGACGCTCAATCAGCGCGCACGATGTTTAATCAACTCGTCGCTGGTTCTCGTGATGATTATGCGCTCGCGGCGTCGCTCGGACTCGACGAACTGGAACGCGCGTCGGGCATAAAGCCGAACGAGTTTGACGCGCTCAGGCGAGCGAGAATCTATTTGTTCAATCGCCACTGGGCGGAAGCGCGCGCGCGCTTGCTCGACATAGTCGAACGATTTCCTGAAAGCCAGAATCGCGCGGAAGCTCTTTATCAAACCGGCTTCACTCTTTATCGCGAAGACAAACAGGATGAAGCCATAAAATGGTTCGAGCGCGTCTACAATGAATTCCCCGCAAAGAAAGAGGGCGAGCAGGGATATTACTGGGTCGCCACAGCGCTCCAAAAAGCGCGACGTTACGAAGAAGCCGCGCGCCGCTATTCGGATTTCATCACTGCTTATCCCGCGAGCGATTTGATCGAAGGAGCGTATCGCAACGTCGTTGACAGCTATCGTTATGCGGGCAAAGATGCGGAAGCTCTCGACTGGTCCAAGCGAATCCAGCAGCGTTATGCGAATCAACCGCTGGCAACGGTCGGCTTGTTCAACGAAGCCCGAATTGAGCTTGTGCGCGGAAACTTCGATGCTGCGATCAACTTGCTGTTGCAGGTTCAAGCGCGGCCCGTCACGCCTAAGCTTCTGAGCGCGCCTATTCGCGGCGAGGCCGCCTTCATGCGAATCTACGCGATAGAGCAGGCTGGCCGACTCAGCGAAGCTGCGCGTCTGTATCTTGCGATACCTGACGAGCGCGACAATTATTTCGGCCATCGAGCGACGCTGCGATTGCAAGCTATGCTCGCGACAGACAAAGGCCGCGCGATAATCGAGCCGCTCGCTCGCGGGTTTAGAGAACAGGCGCGAGCAGCACTCAGAGCATCGCGTTACGGCGAAGCAAAAGATGCTGCGACGCAAGCGCTTCGACTGACTACGGACGCAAACGCGCAAAGCGATTTAATTTCGATTTTGCGCGCAAGCTACAGCCAGCTTCCGGGTTATAACGTAGGCGCTCGATTCCGGCTGATTCCAGCCGCTCGCGCTGCGATTGACTCGCAGCAGGCGACACTGGATTCATCGCATTCGGCGCTCGCGGCAGAGTTGATATTCCTTGGCTTGTATGACGAAGGCGTGACGGAATTGAGGCTCGGAGGATTCGGCGGCGCGCGCGCAGTGAATGATTCCGAAGGCAGCGACGGGACGGACGAAAGCGCAGTGCGCACCGTGCAGGTCGCGGCGATTGCTGCAAACGCTGATACAACTTATTCGCTCGCAGTCTACAGCAATCGCGGAGACCAGTCGTGGCACGCGATAGCTTTTGCCGAGCCGATTGCGCGGTCAATTCCGCAAGACTTACGGCTCGAACTTCTGCCGCGTGACTTTGCAGAGATGCTCTATCCCGCGCCGT
>DATEKX010000616.1:0-4374 GCA_035277165.1 Blastocatellia bacterium
CGAGCAGACGCAGTTGCTTTGGCGTCAGCAGCCACATCAACTCGCCGCGAAGCGTCGGCACAGTCTCAGTCACGTTGATCAAACAAACGCTGCCCTTTTTCAACTGCATAGCCAAACCATCGTCGCCGCGCACGATGGTCGAGATTAACTCGCCCAGGTCGGGCTGATGGCCTATGATCGCAATTGATTCAGCGCCCGCGCGCCTCTTTATTTCCGCAAACAGCTTATCTACAGAGGCTCCGGGAGCGAGGCTGGCCGTCTGCTCTATCTCTTTCTTCCCGACTCCGAACGCGGCGGCCACGATTTCAGTCGTCTCGACCGCGCGCACAAGCGGGCTGGTTAAGATCAGGTCAAGTTCTACTTCGAGCTTGCGAAGCCCCTTCATCGCTTCGCGCATGCGGTCGCGCCCTTCGGAAGTGAGCGCGCGCTTTTCATCTGTGAAATCGTTCTGCTGGCCGAGCGGCTGGGCTATCGCATGTCGGATGATGTAAAGCTCCATGTGCAGGCTCCTTTTCCAGTAGCGAATCATTATAGGGCATCGGCAAAGCAGTTGTCAGTTGTCAACTGCTTGTTGGCTTTGCCTGTAGCTAGTAAACTTTTTCGGGAGCGCTGATATTGCTCGGTTCGATTTGAAAGCGATGGCACTCAATCTCAAACCCTTTTATCTGGGCCGCATATTCGGCATACCTATTCGCGCGCATTATAGCTGGCTGCCGGTCATACCTTTTTATGCGTGGGCCATAGCGAGCGGCCTGCTTCCGCGCGAAGCGCCCGGCTTGAACGATTATGAATATTGGGCGCTCGGGTTTCTCACCACGTTTTTGCTTTTCATTTCAGTCCTTGCGCACGAGTTGGCTCATTCACTTATGGCAAGAGCCGAAGGTCTGGGCACAGGCAACATCACGCTTTACATGTTCGGAGGGCTTGCTTCGCTCAATGGGCAACCCGCGCAGCCTTCATCGGAATTCAAGATTGCAGTCGTCGGCCCGGCTGCGAGTTTTATTGTCGGAATCATCTTCTATCTCATCGTAGACATTTTTCTGCATGACAAATCGCATACAGGCATCGGGCAGGTCTTGCGCCATCTGGGCAACATCAATCTGATTCTGGCCGGGTTCAACATATTGCCTGGCCTTCCGCTCGACGGCGGGCGCGTGCTGCGCGCTCTGCTCTGGCGATTGAACAAAAATTTCCATGTGGCAACACAGCTTGCTGTGCGAAGCGGGCTTATGATCGCAATCACGCTCGCCGTTGGAGGCGTAATATATTTTCTGCTGATAGACTGGGTCTACGGTATGTGGATGATAGTTGTCGGGCTGATAATTGCGCTGATGCTCGGCACAACCGAAGGGCGAAACTACGGCGTCTGGCGCGTGAAGCGAGGCACGGTCGAAGACGTGATGAATCGCGATGTAGTGCAGATCCCGCCCGGCATGAAAGTTACAGACTTTATAAACAAAGTGCTTAATAACAATCACCACACGAGTTTCCCCGTAGTTGATAACATGAGATTGCATGGGATGCTGATGCTCGAAGAATTGAAGTCTGTGCCGCGCGAAGATTGGCCGCGCCTTGAAGCGCGCGATGTGATGCGCCCCGTAAACGATGCGATGTTCGTCAACTCCAGCGCCACTATAGCTCAGGTGCAATCCATCCTTTCAAGCAACGGGCTGGGCCGCGCCGTCGTCCTCGATTCAAACGGCTTCATAGTCGGGTACGTGAGCCAGCACGACATAAATAAATGATTACGCAATTATTCTTGCCCCATCGCGAGAACTGCTAAATACACGCCTTGAACTACCATCGCCATACGATTGTAATCGAGCGTGTCGGGCGTATCCTGCATCGTGTGATAGCGGTTGTTTCTATAGAAAGCTGTATCGCTGATCATCAATGCCAGTCTACTTTCTTATTTGAAGAACCGGAAAGAGAAATCAAAAAACTTTGAGTCAGTTGAGAAATGTTATTTTGATTTCGGCTCGGCAGGACGATTCTTTTTCAGATACGCATTCAATCCGGCGAACAATGATGCGGCGATGCGCTCGCGGAACTGGCTGGTTTGCAATAAGGCTTCGTCTTTCGGGTTCGACAGGAAAGAGACTTCGGCAAGCACGCTCGGCATCGCTGCGCCGAGCAGCACTACGAACGCCGCGTGCTTAACTCCACGATTCATCGCCGTCCGTGGCGATGCGGCACCTATGCCGCGCACAAGCCCCGATTGAATGTAACGCGCAAGCTCGCGCGATTCGGCCACGCGATTGCCAACCGTCACGCTTGCAAACACGGGCTGCGCTTTTTCCGCAGGCTTGCTTGCCGCAAGACGCGCGTTTTCGCGAGCAGCCGTTTCCGCGTCTTCAGAGGGCGCGCGGTCGGGACTCAGGAAATAAGTCTCCACTCCCGAAGCGGCTTTCGATTGGCTCGCGTTCGCGTGTACCGAGATGAAGAGGTCTGCTCGCCGTGAATTGGCTATGGCCGTCCTCTCTTCGAGCGCGACGAAGCGATCAGAGTCGCGCGTCAGTATCACTTCGACATCCGGGTAGTTGTGTTTGATGTAAGCTCTGAGCCGTCGCGCTACGTCAAGCACTAAATCTTTCTCGCGCATGCCGCCCGGACTAATCGTTCCGGTATCGTGCCCGCCGTGGCCCGGATCAATCACTATGCGTTTGATGGGCGACTCTGCGGCCTTAGCGTCAACCTTTGCCGCGAGGTCTTGGGTTGCGGCTGCCGCAGGATTCATCGGCACAATCGGGTCAGGGATTTCAGGCAGTCCAAGTATCGGATTTTGATTCGTCGCGGTCGTCTTTGAAACGGCGGGCTTCGCAGCGCGTGGTTCAGGTTTTACGGAATCTGTCCGGCTGGCTTCAACTCGCTCGCCCGCCGGTTCGACAGGTCGTGCGGCCTCTCGATTGCGCGCAACCGGCTTTGCAATTGTGCCTGCAGCGTGAAGGTCAATCACGATTCGTTCTGGATCGGAAAGTCGAAATGCGGAATAGTCCGAAAGCGAGCCAACTTCAATATCAACCTTCACAGTTTGGCTGGCCTGTTGAATCGCAGAGCCGTTTTCAGAAACGGTGATTCGTTTGAGCAAGCTCGATTCGCCGACGATGAAACGGCGACCGTAAAGCGACGAAGAAACCAGCGCGCTGTTCAATTGAATGCTGAGGCGGTTGCTGGCTGTGCGCTGCTCGGTGTAGCTGGTCGCGTCCGACAGATCAATCACAACGCGCGCGTAATCCGGCCCGCTGAAGCTGCGAACATTATTGAGTCGCGGCGGCCCCGCCAATTCATCTGCAGAGATTGCAAGCCTGTCACCCGAAACCGCTACGTCAACCGGGCGATGCTTTAGTTGCGCCTCGAATCGCGCGAGCACCGCGCCAGCTTCACGCGCGAGGACTGATTTAGGAAAGTAATTAATCAGCTCTCGATAAGCGCCCGCTGCGCCGTCCAGGTCTTGCAGGTTCTCTTCGTATATCTGAGCGATGCTGGTGAGCGCGTCACCCACGAAACCGCTCTGCGGATGGTCGATGATTAGTCTTCGATAAGTCTCAATCGCCTGCTGATAAAGTAAAGAATCTCCCGTCACGTCGGCCATCTCGCGCTGAAGCTCTGCGCGCCGAGCAAGCGATTCGGCTGAAAAGAAATTGCTCGTGTTGAGCCGCATGACCTGCCAGTATGCGTCGAGCGCGCGCCGGTAATCACTTATGCTTCGCTCTTCGAGCGGTCGCTCGTGTAACGAATGGCTCAGACTGGTTGCGTAATCGAATAACTCTTTGGCGAGCGAACCCGCATTAACCGAAGGCGAGATTTCAGGATCAGCGGCATTCAGTACAGGACGCGCCGTGAGGCACAAGATCACCGCTAAGACAATCGCGTTTGCTATTAACTTGTGACGTCTTGACCTTCGCATACAGGTTGAAGCTTAGGAGAACTTTTATAAAGGTGACACGCTCAAGTCAAGGCAATTATACGTTCCCTATTCGGGGCAGGGTTGGTCAGAGGTCAGTAGTCGGTTCTCAGTTGCCGGTTAATATGACAAATAACAACGACTGAAAACTAACGAACTAGTAATTATTCGAGAGGCGACCGCCGGAAAAAGTCGCGGCGTTCGGAGCCGCTTGCGCGGCAGCAACGATAGTCTTGGCCGCGCGCGTCGAGCTGTGCTTCGCAGTGCCGTAGCGGGCCGAAATGCTCTTGACGTAATTTTGCGTCTCGCGGTATCGCGGCACCTGATAGCCCGATCTGATAACGGCGTTCTCTCCCGCGTTGTAACCCGCAAGCACCAGATCAACATCACCGTTGAAAGTGTCGAGCAGGAAACGCAGATACTTCGCGCCGCCTTCGATGTTCTCTGCAGGGTCGTATATGTTGTTAACC
>DATEKX010000617.1:0-3401 GCA_035277165.1 Blastocatellia bacterium
ATTCGTTTTATAGAGACACCACGCCAGAACATCGCAGGTGTATATGTCGGCTCGCGCGGCTCGTTCGCTTTGCGCGATTCGCAGCGCGTCATCGAGCTTCTTATCATGGTTGGCCCAGAACAGCGCCAGTTGCCGCGAATAGGTCGCTGCGCCTGCATTGCTTGATTGCTCGATGAATTCAACCAGTTCGTATTGCTTTCCAGCTTCGTCCATCCGGCCCAGCTTCGCATACAAATCACCAAGCGCGATGGCTGTGTCCGGCAGAGGGACGCGCTCTTGCGATTGCTTGTAAAGCTCGACGGCAGAATCCAAATCATTTGCGGCGACACGAGCGCGAGCTTTCGCCGCAAGCGCGATGTGGTAATTCGGAAAAGCTTCGAGCGCGAAATCAAACTCCCGCTCGGCTTCTTTAAGCTTGCCAGCCTTCATCAACTCATCGCCAAGATGCGTGCGATACCATGCATACCCTTCGGCATCCTGCCGTGTTGAAGATTTGACGGCGGCGCGCATGACTTCAATCGCTCCATCCGTATCGCCGCCGAGCGAATAGATGTAAGACAACCGAGCGTAAGACGAAGCATCCGGCTTGAGTCCAATCATGGTTTCCACCGCGTCGCGCGCTTCGTCATACCGGCCAAGTTCGACGAGCGCGTCCGTCAGCGCGCCATAGATCGTGTGATCTTTAGGCTGCAAGACACGGGCGCGGCGCGCAACTTCAAGCGCTTCCGAGAAGCGATGATAAGTAAGCAGAAGCGTGGCCTTCAGCTTAATCGCATCGTAGTTGTCAGCAGAAACTGCGAAAGAATGATTGAGAGCGGTTTCAGCTTTCGCGTTGAAAGTGAAATCGCCCGTGTCGCGCGCTTTCTGTATGTATGCAGCGCAGAGCAGATTGTATCCGTCAGGCTCCGAAGGCGCGCGTTTTATCATCGCTTCGCCCCTTTGCATCTGTTTATCGGCTATTGTTAATTCTGCGCTGACGGGCGAAAGCGTGCGATGCGCTTCGTCCAACAACTGCGTGCGCGAAAGTGTTGCGCGAATGCCGAATGCGGCAAAGCTAACGACCGCGAGCGACGCAAGAATAAGAAAGACTCTACTGAACCTGATTGCTTTCATGATTCGGATTGTCTGAGTTGATGGTGAGCAGCAAACAGACTGCTCACCATCTTCCATTAGTCAGTTATTAGCGTTGAACATGATGCTGGTGCGGAGCCGCGTTTCCGGCTGCATTGCCGGAATGCGGAGTTCCGAGATAAGGGAATCGGTCGAGGTAAGGGACATCGTTGCGGTCTACGCCATCACCGACCGTGTTGTTTGGCGCTACGTTGAACGGATTGGCAACGCCGGGTGCCGGGTTGTTCGGATTGAACGGAGTTCCACCGAGCACTGCGCGCAGTGAAATATCAACAACATCGTCTCCGACTCGTCGCCCGTTCGGATAGCCTGCGGCATCTCCGCCCAGCAGTCCGAGGCGGCTGCGACTTGCTTCCGCCGTCGGAGGAATAGCTACGTTAAGTCGCTGGTATTCGTGCGGTAAACCGTTCGACAAGAAGTTCTGGAAGCCGGGAACAAGCCCTGCCGGAATTCCTGTTCCGAAGATTGCAACAAGGTCGTTGCGTGGAGCAGGAGGAATGTTGATGTTAGTGCCGCCCGCCGCAAGCACTGCCTGAATCAATTTAGGCAATTGCGGATCAAGGATAAAAGGAGCTAATACCTGATCGTTTGGCGGAGTCGAAGCATTGAAAGTGTCTTTTAACTTCAGCGGGACTACTACTTCGTTGACAAGCGGGCTGCCCAGTCGCGAAACCTGAATAAACGGGGGAATCGGGCGTCCCTGCCTGTTGAAAGTGTTGCGCTCAACCGTAGACCACACGCCGATGACGGCGTTCGGATCAAGCGGATCGGTCGGTGTGCTGCCGTTGCGCGTCAAAACCGAAATCGGCAATTCGATTGCGATGCTGTGAACGTTGAATCCTGCCGTCGTATCCGTTCCGCCCGTATCGCCAAGAGATGCAAGGTTGAGCGTATCGAATATGCTTTCAACATCAATGTAAAATCCTTCGTCGCGCTGGCCTGCGAAAACGCGACCGCCATTCGACAGATTGAAAACAGCGGGTTGAGCCAACGCCGATTCATAGTTCGGCGTCGTGCGCACGCCTATATTATCGGGCGGCACGATGAAGTCGCGGCCAAGTTCTACGAAATTATTGTTCCTGCCGCGCCCGGAACGAAAGCCGTTGACTTGCCTGACTACGTAAGTTTGCGGCTCGTTATAATCGGGGTCTGTGAGCGAAGTAATCAACGGATCAATTCCGCCCGTTCCCGAAAGAGCCTGATTAGGCGAGGCTTGTCCGAGCACAATATCCCCATTCACAAACCGAGTTGTGAACTGGAACTCAAACGTGAGGTCTTCAAATCCGTCGCCGTTGTTGTCCACCTTGATGTTGTATGTAGCAGTGTCGTCGAACCTGTAGAAGTGCGGGCCTCCTGCCGGTTCTTCGAACGGAATGAAATTGGCTATCAAAGTTACAAAGCCGCTTCGACCGGCTTCGGTGCTGCGAAATACATAAACGTCCGTGTTGTCTCCCGTTGGATCAAGCTTTGACAATGGCGCTTCGCGATGGCTCGACGCCTGCGCAGTCTTGAACGACGGCCCGCTGACAAGCAGCGCGGCTGTCAGGGCGACAAGAGTGATAAAGGCGAAAAGCTTATTTCTAACTGGCTTTCGCATCTCTTTCTCCTTTGGGTGATGAGTACACATCTACTAAGTCCACAAGCGCACACAATGTGGCTCAATTGAATTGAATTAATGGTTAGAGCAACGCGAAACAAGTAATGATTCGCGCGCAAGAAAAAGGATTTGTTCGATTCTTCCCTAACCCTACTCGCTCGTTATCCCCTTTCGGTCATAGGTAGGAAGTTAACGGTTTTATGGCGTCCGCTATAGACTACGACTCGCCATAGCTCATTGGATTTTTACTTCTTTAGTTCATCGGTGGAACTAGAAAGCGGCCAGCTTCTTAGCAATAAAGAGACCGCCGTAATTTGCTATCAATATGAGAAGTAATTGATGAAACGAGGATTATCGCTGAGTAACAAAGGCGTAATGATGAGACAGTCATGTATAAATTAATGCGTTGAATAACCAGTTAACCAATGTGTCCAGGACAGGATTACCGGCATGAATCTAAATGCTTGAAAGATTCGGAGACTCTTATGGCAATAACGAAAAACGGGGAGTTTAAAAATCCGCTATGATCTTCACAAATGAACACCGCAACAACGAAATCGTCCAGAGATTATTTCTTATCTTCGCTTCAACGCTTCTTTTCACCTGCTGTCATCAAGGCAACTCTGACGCGGCGCAGAGCGATAAGAAACAAGACGGTCTCGCAGGCTCAGTG
>DATEKX010000618.1:0-11200 GCA_035277165.1 Blastocatellia bacterium
TACACTCTTTTCCTCGACGCTCTTCCGATTTCTGGAGAATATTCCCTGCGGGCACTGATAAGATAAAGCCAGACCGTGGGGCTAAAGTGGAGGATAAATGAGCACTCAAATCGTTAACTTGAATTCAGCAGCGTACGTTCCGGGCGTAGATCACAAGGCCTTGATAGAAGAGATTCGAGAGCTTGCGCGCAGCCGTAATGCCATCATACTCGCGCACAACTATCAATCGCCCGAAGTGCAGGACGTTGCGGATTTCGTAGGCGACAGTCTCGGTCTTGCGCTCGAAGCGCAAAAGACCGACTCCGAATTGATAGTCTTCTGCGGGGTTCACTTCATGGCCGAGTCGGCAAAGATATTGAACCCTGAAAAGAAAGTCCTGCTGCCGAACCTGTCCGCGGGGTGTTCGCTGGCCGATTCGATCACGCCCGAAAGCCTGCAGGAATGGAAAGACCGCTATCCAGATCACACGGTTGTCACTTATGTGAACTCGACTGCGGACGTGAAGGCGATGAGCTATATCTGCTGCACTTCCGCGAACGCCGTGTCGGTCATTCGCAGTTTGCCTACGGATAAAATTCTGTTCACGCCAGATCGCAATCTGGGAAACTGGGTCAAGCGTCAGGTGCCCGAAAAAGAGGTCGTCATTTACGACGGCGCGTGCCCGACTCACGATGTGCTCAGAGGCGCAAACGTAGACAAAGCGCGTTCGGCTTTTCCTGATTCGATTGTCATTGCTCACCCTGAATGCCGCGAAGACATCATCGCTATGGCTGACGAAGTCTGCTCGACTACGGCGATGCTTGGTCGTATTGCGAATTATCCGCACACAAAGACTTTCATCGTCGCAACTGAAAGCGGCATCATCCACCAGATGAAGAAGCGCTATCCCGACCGTGAGTTTGTCATGGCCGACGGGTGCATAGGCTGCCGGTTGCATTGCCCTTATATGAAGATGAACACGCTTGAGAATGTGAAGCGGTCGCTCATCGAAGACAAGTTCGAGATAACAGTCGAGCCCGACATCATGCAGGACGCGCGGCTTGCGCTTGAGCGTATGCTCGCCGTCCCGCGAGACAATTAATCAGGGGGGCCTGACCTCCGGCCCCCGATTAGTGATAGAATTATTCAGACTTTCGAGCTTACGGCATGGTCTAAACACTGGAGAAGCTCCGTAAAGCCGAGGTTTGCGTAACATGAAAAAGCATTCCGTAGCCCCAGTTTTAATTGTGACCGCGATTTTACTATCCTTTGCGGCGGTTAGCGTGAACGCGCAGGTTCGGCCTAACCAGCGAAGAATTGACCGCGCAGAGAGGATCAATCGGCAAATCGAGCGACGCGGGGGGCAATTCCCAAACAATCAGCGAGGAATAAATCGTCCGCAGCTTGGAGGCCAGCCCAAGCTAAATCCAAACCAGAAAAAGAAACGACTTCAGCAAAGGGTTATGCAGGCTATTGGCCTGACGCCGGATCAGCACTCGCGTATAAGAGAGATTCATCTCAGCCATGACGACGAGCGAATCACTATTGGCCGTCGCATTCGTCAGGCTCGACAGGCGCTCGACCGCGCGATTATGAACGAGCGATTCGATGAATCCGCCGTGCTCAGGGCTACCGACGAACTGGCATCGGCGCAGGGTGAAAAGATCAAGCTGGAATCTCGGCTTCGCTCCGAAGTGCGAAACGTGCTCACCACAGATCAGGTGATGCGCTTTCATCAGTTCGAGCGCGAATTTCGCCGCCAGATGCGGCAAGAACAGTTGCAGCAGCAACAGCAGATGATGGAAGAGAAAGAGGCAGGCTCGGAAGGCACACGCCCGCCACAGGATTTCGATCAGCTTGATTTGCTGAGCCTGCTTTTTTTTAACGACTAGTCAATTTCATTTCCAGATACGCCTTCACCGCAGGCCATTCAGTATCAATAATGCTGAACAACGCCAGGTCTCGCGCTCCTTTATGATCTGACACCATGTATTTGCGCAAGACGCCTTCTTGCTTAGCCCCAATGCGGATAAGAGCGCGGCTCGATTGCTGGTTACTGGAATCGGCTTTGAACTCGACGCGAACGCACCTGCACTGTTCAAAAGCATGTTTCAGCATTAAATATTTTGCTTCCGTGTTAACGCGAGTTCGCTGCCACTCGACAGCAATCCATGTGAACCCGATTTCCAAACGGCGATGCGCTCGATTGATGCTGTGGTAGCGCGTCGTGCCAACAAGCTTGTCTGAATCCTTTTCAATGATGACGAATGGCAGCGCATTTCCTTCGGCCTGATTCTGTAATGCAGTTTGAATATACTTAAACATGTCTTCGGAAGTTTGAAGCTGAATAGTTGTTGAGCGCCAAAGTCGCTCGTCTAATCCAATTTCGCAAAGCTGCGCGTGATGGGCCATGGAAAGCGGAGCAAGCCGTATATGCGCGCCTTCTAAAGTGATCGGCTCAACGCTCATCGCCATAGCGATATTATTCAATTTTTGTCGATTATTGTGAATGCTTCGGCGCGACTTCCGTCGTCGTTCCACCGCTTGAGCGCACTGTCGTAATCTTTTTTGTCAGCGCCAGAGCGAATGTGAAGAAAGGTGTATGTCCTGTCATTGCGAACGTCTGCGTTCGTCGCTTCAACTATAGGAATCCATGTTCCGGTGTTATAAAACCAGCGGTCATCCTGATTGAACTGATCCGGGTTGTGCGTATGGCCGAAAGTCATCAAGCGATAGTCGCTGTTCCGGGCGAATACTTCGCGCGCTTTTTTCGATAGCGAATCAGGCTCGACGAGTTGGAAATACGCGACAAAGCGCGAGAAGACATATGACAACACGAGAACGCCGAAGTTCTTCATGAGATCACCACCTCTATCAATGATGAGCCTTAAAAGACTTGCGGATTGCTCGTTCGTCTTCGGTTTTGAAAACCATAAACTTATCGTGTCCCATTGCAGGATGATAACCAGCGCAACAGGAATGCCGACGGCCAGCAGCACTCCTAATACGCGACGAAACATGTAGCGATAATGTTTCTTTGGAATCAGCTTTAACGTGAACGGTATGTGATGAAACATTACCTTCAACGCAAGCGGGAATCGCTCTCTGATCAGAATCGGCAACAAGTTTTCTCGCGGTCGAACGTTGTCGAGAAACGGATAATGCAGTTCGATCTTGTTCAGCAGATAGCGATTAAAAAAAGATCCGAAAGGAATGTTTAACTCTTTGCCATCGTTTACCCGAGGCTCATTGGCTGGCACGTGAGAATAAGGATCAAACTGATGGCCGTGCTCTATGTAAAAATCTTTGTCAATGACAAGTGAGTGATCTATGAAGGTAATGTTTGGAAGAATGATTTTCGTGAGTATTGTTTCAACGTTGTCGCCCGACTGTTTAGCTAATCGCTCGGCCAGAGCCAGACGAAAACAGTTTCTCACATCGCGCCAGTACCATTCGAGGTCGTGATTGCCTTTGACTATGATCAGCCTGTGGCCGCGTTTCAGCCACAGCGCGAGCGCGTCGAAGAATAACGAATGACCTTCGATCACGCGCGCGAGCTTCCACACGGATTTGTAATCGTGAGTCTTCAATCCATATTTATCTTTCTTCTCTTGTTCAATCGAAGTTTCAAGTTCGCCGCTAGTGCGCTTCGGCTCACAACCGATTTTATTGAGAAGCTCCTCCCAGGCGACGAACTCGTCTTTCTGCACTGGAATTTCTCCCACGCGGAGAAAGTCTACGAAATCGCCGTTGATGACAAGCAGAGCGCGCGGGCCGTTTGGTTCAATGTTGCTATTGAGGTGTTCCAGGAATCGCTCGAAGGACTGATCGTAGAAAAAATTCTCGCAACCGTTGTACGTCCCATCATAGCGTTTGCCTGAAGCAAGATGGAGATCGCTGATCACAAAAATATCGCCGCCGCGCGAATCAATTTGCACAGGAGGCACATCCAGGTAATTCGGCGCGAGGCCGCTCTTTTCGCAATTGCGCAGAAGTTGGGCTATGTGAGACGCAGAATCTGTCATGGCGTGATGACTCCTGTCGCAAATTTTGAGACTAGCTTGAGACCAAAAGCCGAAAGAATCGGATAAAGCCCGTCCATCAAGCTCCAGCCGATGATGTAAGCGAGATTGCCTTCAATGAAAAAGAAATGATCTAACTCCCATGTGCCGAGGATTATGTGCTCTGCCCATTTCACGATAAAGCTGAAGATTGCGAACAGCGCAAATTGCTCCCACATAGGTTTTCGATGAGCGCCTGCATAGAGGAAGCTGAGGCAAAGACCTATCCAGATGAATGCGTGAAAAAAGTTGTTCAGCCAGGGCAGAAAGCTCATTATGCCGAGCAGGTAAAAAAGATAGTTGCCAATGAAGACGCCAACCGACCAACCCACAAAGAGAATCCAAAAAGTCTTGCGGAAATTAAGCTCGACCGTTTCGTTTGCGTAGCGCATCACGATAAAAAGCGCGCCGTAGACCGCAAGGACAATCACGTAAGCTGTGATTTCATTGCCCGCGCCGAGAATTTCTTTCATCGCTCATTCCTCTGACTCATTTGCACGCAGCGACAAAGGGGGCCGCGTACTGGGCAAGCGCCATGACCGTAAGCTGAGGATTTACGCCGAGGCTCGTGGGAAAAACGCTTGCATCGCAGACAAAAAGATTGTCGTAGCCGTACGCTTTGAACTCAGGGTCTACGACGCCAAGCTGCGGGTTGCCGCTTAAAATATTTCCGCCCTGCGGGTGGCCTGTGCCGATGGTGATGTCGCTGGAATCTTTGACCCACTTGCGCAGGTTTTCAAGCTCGTCAGGGCTTTTGATCTCGAAATAGTCGAACGTGTTCGGGATTACGGACTCTGCGCCTTCCGCAAAAAAAGCCTGGCCGGAAAGTATAAGCCCGTCGAGAAGTTTTTTAAGATCGCCTCCTGTGGGCACGTAATTTATCTCACGCCCTGTAAGCCCCGCGCGCCGCACTTCGCCATTCGACTCTGTGCCCACCAGCACGCCTGAACAAGTCATGCGATTGTAGCGAAGCATATTGTTGAAATGATCTTTGAACCAGCCGGGCATGGTGAGCGCCTGGGAAACGGGCGGATTGAACCATGTTTCGATCACATAGCCGCGTCCGGGCGACGGTTTCAGGTAGTGTGAAATCTGCAGACCGCTATAGGAGTTGATTACATTCGGGAACACAGCAGTCAAAGGTGATCCCATATTGAATGACAGGCGCTTTCCTGCGCGGCCTACTCCGACGCCTGAGCGCAGCAGTACGATGCTCGATGAAACTGCGCCTGCCGAAAGAACGAATGTATTCGCTTTCACCTCGACGAGCCTGTCGTCTTTCAGACGACACATCACAGAAGTGATTCGCTTGCCGTTTGTTTGAAACTTCTCAGCCTCGCAACCCGCAAGTATCCGTAGCGCGTCGTGCCCGACATCTCTTTGCGTCTTTGGCAGCACTGTGTCCAGCATCGAAAGCTTCTTGCCATACTTGCAGCCGATGTTACAGTAGCCGCAGCCCAGGCATTCGTGAATGTTGGCATCAACGGGCCTTGAATGATTTTGAGGGTCGTGCGGAAAAATCTTTTCGACGCCGTTGTTAAAAAACCGCGCGCCTTCGTTCAGAAATCTATCCTGAGTTTCAACGCCGACCAGATGAATCACTTCGTGAAATGACTTCCATATTCTTGTTTCATCCAGTCGCGCATCAATCGAATCTTTATCGTTCCATCGCGCCAGCACTTCTTCGGGCATTGTGAAACAAACGGCGTTGTTGATTACGGTTGTGCCTCCGACGCAGCTTCCCTGCAAAACCTGAAATCTGAAGTCGCGGCTGAGTTGCAACGCGCCATCGCGATAGAGGCGAGTCAGCATCTCCGCTTCGTCTTCATTGAATGTGTCTGGAATTTCATGATCTCCGCGCTCAAGCATTAACACCTGACGCCCTGCGCGCGTCAGGTTATGCGCCATTATTGATGCGGCAGCGCCCGATCCTATAATCACAACATCAGCCGTTATTGTTTTGCTTTTGATGTTCGACGGAGTTTCAACGCGCAGAGGAATTCGCTTCGGTATCGGCGACTTTTCGAGCCGCTCTTTAAATTCCGGGCGCTCTGTGAACGGGACATAGCCTACGGACTCGAAGGTTCGCTTGTCGTTGTAATAGCCGAGATAGGAAAGCTGCTTGCCCATGCGAATCATGCCTTGAACTAATGTCCGCCAGAATTCCGGCACCAGTCGCAGTGTGACTTCCTGATAGAAACGCTTTCGCAGGAATTGCAGCCTGTCGTCGGGGTAAAGGTGCGACAGCGGCGGCTTGAACGAAAGAAGCGGATAGATTTCTATCCCCATCAGAACAACTTTCATGATCCACTTCGACTTCGCGTTGAATTTTGCAAGATAGCCGTCAACGTTGTAAGCGATCTCTTCGGGCGTGACGGGTGCGAGCAGCTTGGCATCTTCGCTGGTGATCACTACCTCGGCAAGCCCTGCGAGCGCGCGAAACTGCATAGGCGACAGGTATTGCAAGTTATAGCGAGCTTTTTCTGCGTCCATGTAAAACCACATGAGCAGGATGATGATGATGCCGTCGAGAATCATTGACCCCCAGAGCACAGTCGTCACCGGAGTAGAAATAGGTGCGGACGTCAGTGGATTGATAAAACGCAAATATCCGCCCGTGTCCCCCCACAACAACACCGCGGCCACGGCAAGCTCAGAGATGATATGCGCTATGATGACCACGACTACGAGAAGTCTGTAACGACGCACATCACCCGAAGCGACGAAAGCAATCAGCGCAAGCACGCCGACCTTGACAACCGAATTGGTGACGAATGGAAGTTGAATGAAAGTGTTTACGTTTGGTCCTACGAGCGCGGGCAGCAGATAAGCCAGCACCGCAAGCCCGAATAGAAAAGCCAAAACCCTCAGCAATATTTTGAGCCTGCGTTCTTGTGGAGTGAATTCGCGTTCTTGTGAAGCGGCCATGACTTCTCCTTTCGGGAAGCTTGTTTTGTTTGCCTGACCCTGAAACTCTGGGGCGCTGATACTGGATTTCTCAGTTTTCGTTCAACACGTGTGTGCGAGATTACGCCAATTAAAGTTCACATGCAACTTCCTTCAGTGATACATGACGGTAAATCGGAGCGTGACACTGCAAGAAGTTTTCCTTGCCTGTCGCTGGACAGAGCGGAATTGTGACCATTAGAATTCAAGGCTGGACTATTAATGACAATCATATCTTAGGAGGATTAGATGGAAGAGAACGAGTCAACTTATCATGCCGTCGAAAAAGATGGAGTAGTTACGGCAATCTGGGAGATGCAAGGTCGCAAACATCTGCGCACGATTGACCCGCGCAGTGAAGAAGGTCGCCGCATACTCGGCACCTACACAGTAGACGAAGCCGTACATGGACACGGCGACGAACAAGCGTCAACTCAGTCCTCAGAGCAGGGTGAATCCGCGTAGCAGTTTTCAAATCACGCTCTGCTGCATTGATATGTGAAACGATCAATGCAGCAGAGCCGATGGTTCAAACAAAAAAGAACTGACAGCTTTCAGTCAATCACAAAACACCAGCCCGCGAGCCTCTTCAATCAACCCGCATTCGTGCGCCATCTTGTAATATAGTTCCAGTCCGCGCAGGCTTTCGTCGTCAAGGTCATAGCTGATGTTTTCGGTCAAGTATTTGAAGAGGTCATCACTAGGCAATCCAAGCTGCGCAGAGTAAATATCTGCAAGCTCGCCTGCGTGCTCGACGCCTTCACGCTTCGCCGCGAGAAAATCTACTTTGTCTGCCTGATCATTTGACAGCAGGGTCGAATCTTTTCGGATGGCCCAGAACGCGAACACGAACGGCAATCCCGTGTGCTTGCGCCACTCTTCGGCCAGATCGTAGACATGCAGCCGGGAACGATCTATCAACATCGCAGGGTCGCCGATCATAAGCGCGGCATCGTTGGATTCGAGCATCTCTTCGATGTGCGGCGGCGACGTTTGATACGCGGGGCTGAGACCGTAGAAGCGACCGAGTATTATTTGAATCAGCGCAGCCGATGTTCGCGAAGAAGTGTCGAGCGCAACCGAACGCACTTCAGCGACAGGCACGCGCGAGGCCAGAACGACGCTTTGAACTTTGCTCTTTGAAGCGACACAAGCGCCCCGCGCGACCTTGAGTCCCGGTATGCGCTGGTATTCGATCACCGGAATCAGCGCAGCGTCCGCGCGGCCTTCTGTCAGCAGTTCTGCGCAACGCCAGGGCGCAGCGTCAGACAAAAAACCGCATCGCTCTTTCTGCTCGCCGTAGATGAAGCTGTAACAGAGAGGCGCTGCATTGAGGTAACTTGATGCAGCGATGTAAGGTTTACTCATAATCAGAGGTTAGAGGTCAGTAATCTCAAATTTCAAATTACCCGCCTCTACAATAAAGGCATTTTGACTCCGCACTCAGGGCAGAATTTCGGAGCGCCTTCGGGCTGGAAGCCGCATCCCAGACAGGTGAGCTTGATTTGCAAAGGGCCGCCGCATTCGGGGCAGAATTTGCTGCCTGTCGTTTTTGCTCCGCACGATGGGCAGGAAATTGCGCTTTTCGGGGCAGTGGCTCCGGCGCTCATGTCTACGCCTGAAGTGTAGTCGATCTGACTCGCTTTCGTGTTAAGCTGATCGCGGGCGGCGTTGCTCATAGCCTGCGCTTTGTTCGCCGCAAAATCCTCTTCAAAATCGGGCGCGCAACCTTCGCACAAACCTGCTTTGCTGTTCCAGCAGATTTCCGGGCATACCCATTTGCCGCAGCGCGTGCATTGCTTAAAGTAACCCTTTGCCTCTTCGACAGCTTTTTGAATTGCGGCGTCGTGCGCTTTGCCTCCTGTGGCGCGCTGAATCTCGTAAGCGCTATTGCCCGCGCTCGAAAAGATGCCTCCGAATATATCTCCCGCCGCGCGAAGCAGCCCGCCCGCCGCACCTGTGAGCGAGGTCTGGAACTCAGACATATATCCGTTGCCGCATTTGTCACAGAAAAACTTGAACTGATAGCCCCGATCTGTTGATAAATCTTGGTGGTTGGCTGTGAATTTTATCAATGCCATAAAGCTCTCCTACTTCTACTTCTGCTCGTCCGACTCCGAGGGCAACACCGTTTTCAAAGCCAAAAAAAGTTTTCAACAAGTATCTGTGGAAAAGCCTGTTGAAAACTCGGGTTTTAGCCCCGCAAACTTTTGAAATTCACGGACTTTTAGCACTTTGCACACATTTTGTTCAAATTTTGTTTACAGCGAAAAGTCCAATCATTTCTCGACTTGCAGCAAAAGCATAGCGATTTGCTGGGCTTTTTACAATCCTTTTTTCAATTGTAAAGTTGGATTGCTGCAAAGCTGTGCAAAACTCGGTGAAAAACATCAATAAAAGGGAGTAAACCGCTCAATCCAAATCCTCTTCGAGAATCTGCCCTAATCGCTCTCGAAACTCGTAAGCTCCTTGCAGTACTTTACGCGGTTTTGACCCTTCGGCTGGCCCTATGAACCCGCGCCGCTCCATTGTATCCAGTATCTTTGCCGCGCGCCCGTAGCCGATTGACAGCCGCCTCTGCAACACAGATGTTGATGCGCGCCCCATGTCCGTCACTATCTGAAGTGCTTCGCCGAACAACTCATCTTCCGGCCCCTCGAACCCTTCGCCGTCCTGCGCTTCCGTTTCGCTCAAGGTCACTTGTTCGTTGTAATCCGGCTCGGCCTGCTGGCGAGTGTGATCGGCTATGTGCTTGACTTCCGTCTCGTTTACAAACGACCCGTGCACACGTATCAGGCGGGCTGTTCCGGGCGGCAGAAACAACATATCGCCCTGGCCGAGCAATGCCTCTGCGCCGTTTGAATCAATGATTGTGCGCGAGTCAACTTTGGATGAAACCCGGAAAGCTATGCGCGATGGAATGTTCGCTTTGATGATGCCTGTGATAACGTCAACCGACGGGCGCTGCGTCGCAAGCACAAGATGAATGCCAACGGCGCGAGCCATTTGAGCCAGCCGCGCGATACTGGTTTCGACATCGCCTCGCGCGACCATCATCAAATCTGCAAGCTCGTCAATCGCAATGACTATGTAAGGCAGAGGCTTGCGCACTTCGGGGTTGTCATCTGAAGCGGTCGGATGAGTCATCTCCTCAATCTGGCGATTGTACTGCTCAATATTGCGCACGCCGAGCGTGGCAAGCTCGCGATAGCGATTCTCCATCTCGTTGACGGCCCACTTCAAAGCATTAGCAGCGCGTTTTGGGTCAGTGACTATCGGCGTCAGCAGGTGCGGAATGCCTTCATAAAGACCAAGCTCGACGCGCTTGGGGTCAACCATGATGAACTTCACTTCTTCGGGCGAAGCTTTGTAGAGAATCGAACAGATGAGCGAATTGAGCGTGACGGATTTGCCTGCGCCCGTCGCGCCTGCAATTAAGAGATGAGGCATCTTCGACATATCAGCGATGTACTCTTCGCCGTTGATGGTTTTGCCGAGCGCAATCGTGAGCTTGGATTCGTTGCGCTGAAACTTGCTTGATTCGATAATCTCGCGCAGGCAAATCTTTTCACGGCGGGCGTTCGGGACTTCGATGCCGACAGTTGATTTGCCGGGAATGCGGTCTATGCGAATTGATTCGGCTTTGAGCGCAAGGCAGAGGTCTTCGGCAAGCCCGACCACGCGGCTGTACTTGATGCCCGGGTCGGGCTTGAACTCGAACGTAGTAACCACGGGGCCGGGATTGATCTTGTGAATATGGCCTGTGACTGCAAACTCTTTGCATTTCTCGGCGAGGATAGTAGCCCGCTCGCGCAGTTCTTCTTCGGCCTCTTCGTGATGAGAGACCGGCGTTTCGAGCAGTTCCATCACAGGCAGCTTGTAAGTCACGCCCGATGATGTCTCGATAGTCTTTTTGCGAGCGGCCTGTGCTTTGGCTGCTTTCTGCTCGGCAGACTCCGTTGGAACCGTGCGGACGATTGAAGCAGTCGAGACCATTTCGGCTACTTCGGGGTCCATAGTGATTTCAGAAGGGCGCGATTGATTCGAGCGCGCCTGTTCCTGTCTTGCAGTGCGAGCGCGCAAGATGGCCGCAGCTCTCTGGCGATGCGTGGATGTTGTTGCGCTGGCGGCTTCGGCCATCTCTGGCTCCGAATCTTCAAATGAGTCAGGTTCAGTTTCGATGATGGCTGCGCCCGTAGTCGCAACAACCGGGC
>DATEKX010000619.1:0-9300 GCA_035277165.1 Blastocatellia bacterium
AATGACAAGCAGGCATTGCTGCTTTCATTGATGTTCGGGATGTTCACGGGCGCGATACTTGCCAGCGCTCCGGTGTTCGCAGGTCTCCCTTTATGGCTCGTCATAGTGATGCTCGTAGTCAATCTCGCATCGCTGTTTTTGTGGCCGATATTTTTTCATTTCTTTCAGATTTTCCCCGAACCGTCATCGCTTATTCGCAAAGCGCCGAAGCTGGAAAAGTATCTCTACGTCCCGCACCTGCTCACGATTTTTCCATACTCGGTCATTTCAAATTTGCTGGCAGCGTTCGCGCCTCAAAAGTATATTGCGCTCAGAACAAACTTTTCTATTTTTGAATTGGTAGGCATCGGCGTAGCAACTCTCTACCTGACGGGCGGGCTGTTGTCTTTGCTGTTGAACTATCGCGAGGCGAGTCGCGCTTCGCGTCGAAAGATGCGCGTGGTCGTGGCGGGAAGCATCGCGGGTTTTTTGCCTTTCTTTCTGGTCGTAGGATGTGCCGTGCTCTTCAACTTGAAGGGGCCGCAATTGCAATGGCCCGCGATAGTGGCTATCTTTTGCTTCCCGCTGTTTCCACTTTCGTTCGCCTACGCAATAATTCGCCACCGCGTTATTCCTGTTCGCCTGATACTTCGTCGCGGCGTTCGCTACCTGCTAGTCTCGCGCGGCTTCATCGTCATTCAAGCGATAGTAGTATTCGCCGTGTTGAGCTTCCTGCTGACGGGCAGTCGCCTCTCGTTCATTGACAGCTTTGGCGACCGAGCCGACATCGTTGTGACGATGGCCGCAACAGCGCTTGCCATAGGCGTGCTGACGGTCGTCAACCAGCGCGTGCTGCCGCTGATTGATCGAAAGTTCTTCCGCGAAGCTTACGACGCGCAACAATTGCTGTCTGATCTCGGCATAGAAATGCGCAAGGTTACAAATGTGCGGCAGCTTCTGGAACTCGCCATCAGCAAGATTCAGGACGCGCTGCACATCGAAAACATAACCATCTTCCTGCGCGACCGCGCAACGGGCGACTATAAATGCGCGCTTTCATCTTATCTGGCAGAAGACGGCGCAAGCACGACCGACTCGAACAACAGCCTGTTGCTTCCGGCAAACGGCCACGCCACATTGCGAATGCGGAAATCATCTCTGCCGATTCCTGTGAACCTTGAATGGGACTGGGGGCAAGGATTTCCTACAACGGATGCGGCAATAATCGAATTGCGCAAACAGGAACGGACAACATTGCGTCGCGTCAGTTCGACGCTTTTGCTGGCCGTAGCAACGAAAGATGAACTGCTCGGCATAATGTCGCTCGGCCCGCGACTCGGAGACCTTCCGTTTTCGCGCGAAGACAAGCAACTGCTGATGGCGGTTGCTTTTCAGATGGCTTTCGCTATTCAGAACGCAGAGCTTGTTCAACAGGTCGCGGAAGAAGAACGACTCCGGCACGAGCTTGAGATAGCGACGGCAGTCCAGCGGCGACTCTTTCCCGAATGCCCTCCCGACGTAGAGTCTCTGGACTTGGCGGGCATATGCCATCCGGCGCGCGGGGTCGGCGGAGATTACTACGACTTCATCGTGCTCGAAGGAAACAAGCTGGGCATAGCCGTCGCCGATGTCGCGGGCAAAGGAATATCTGCGGCGCTTTTGATGTCTACGGTTCAAGCGTCGCTCAGGAGCCAGGCTCCTTCGGTGAACGGCCAGTTGACAGAGCTTGTGTCGTCAATGAACCGACTGCTGCACGTTTCGACAGACGCGGCCAGCTATGCGACTTTCTTCTACGCGCAGTTTGACGAAAAGAGCGGCCTGTTGACTTATGTGAACGCAGGGCACAACCCGCCGATACTCGTGCGAACGATAACCACTTTGAAGGCGCAAAGCGTAGGGCAGGCGGGCGCGACGAAGAGCGAAAGCAGAACGATTGACTCCGACTTTGAACCGATATGCGAGCTTAAGAAAGGCGGCCCGATAATCGGGGCTTTCCACACCAGCGTCTACGAGCAGGAAACTATTCAAATGCACAGCGGCGATTTACTGCTGGCCTACACGGACGGCGTGACCGAAGCGTTCAATATAGAAGGCGAAGAATTTGGCGAGGAGCGACTTAAAAATCTTCTTGCTTCGTCTTCGCACCTCTGCGCTCAAGAGTTATCAGAGAAGATAGTAGACAGCGTTCGCGATTGGTGCCTTGACACTCAACCACACGATGACCTGACGCTCGTCGTGATGAAGGTGAAGTAATCAGCCTGCAAAAAGCATCCCTCCAGCCGAAGTTTCTTTGAAACGTGAAGGCAAAACGGGTTTAGATGAGTGCGAATCCCTGCACATCGTTCAGGCGCACGTAGAGGCGGTTGAAGGTCGCCTTCGGGAGGTGATTGGAATAATGCTCGATCACCACATCATCAAGCTCTATGACGGCGTGAAATGGGTTTGTATTGCTGATTTGTTCCTCCTTCAACACTTGCGCGAATGCATAACCGATGCGACCGCGCACAACGCCGAATGAAGTGTAGAGCACAACTTGAGTAAATGGTTGCGAGCCGTCCGTTCTGAGCGACGACCTGAGCAAATGGATGAGCGCGTCGGCTGGCGCTATTACGTTTCCTTCCATCATCAACTCTCCTTTGAGGCGAAGTGATATTAAGCGGAAGAGGTGCTAATGTAAAGGACTCGATATTGAACCGGCCAACAAAAAGGAGGCTGCCTGTATGATCGGCAGCCTCCTTTTCGTGCAAAGTTTTCTCGTCTTTTTACTTGGTATAAGTGAATGGTTCGGAGCGTTCGCCTGTCGTAGGGTTGAATACAGTGACCGTTACGGAAGTGCCTTTCGGAAACGTCGCGAGCATGCCGGACTTGCCCAGTTTCGCGCTCATTTCTATAACCGAACCGTCAGCCAGCCTGCGCGAGCTATCGTATTTTAATTTCGGCAGCGGCACGCCATTGACTTCGACGACGGATACTCCTTTCACAAACCCTATGCCATCAACTTTGACCTTCTTTTTATCTGTGCTCATATAGCCGATGGCGGGCCGCTGCGGAGCCTGCTGCGTGGTATTGGTCAATGCGTTGTAAGCGTTCACGCGACCTGAGCCTTCCACACGGCCCGCAAGCGTAGGCAAAGGGTCGGCAGTCGAAACAATTCGCTGCCGCGCCTGAGACGGGCTTAACTCCGGCTCGCGCGAAAACAGCAGCGCGGCTACGCCTGAAACGTGCGGCGTTGCCATCGATGTGCCCGTGCCATATCCGTACTGGCTGTCGGGCGCAGTGCTGAAAGTGTTTACGCCCGGCGCTCCAACCTGCACAGTGTTGTATCCGTAGTTTGTAAACTCGGCCTTGCGATCCGTGTGATCCACAGCAGCAACCGCGATGACAGAAGAAATTTCTGCGCTCCACGCCGCCGGGTAATAAGAAGTATCAGCAAGGTCATCTCCGCTCTGGTCGTTGCCGCCATTGCCTGCCGCGCATACGAAAAGGATTCCCGCATTGCCCGCAGAAGCTATTGCGCTCTTCAAGGTTGCAGAATTGGTTGATCCGCCCCAGCTTGAATTGATGACTCTAACGTTGACGCCGCGTCTCTTTTGATCCATCACATAGTTGATGGCTTTCACTGCATCTGCGGTGCTGCCCGTGCTCACGCCGATGAACTTCAGCGACATGATTTTCACGCGCCATGCTATGCCCGTAACGCCGATCCCATTGTTGCCCGCTGCGCCTATGGTGCCCGATACATGCGTGCCGTGCCAATCCGCGCTCGAATCTTCGTAAGTGACCGGGCGATTACTGACAAAGTTCCAGCCATTCCTGTCGTCAACATAACCGTTGTTGTCGTCGTCAACTCCATTGTTCGGATTTTCGCGCGAATTCACCCAGGCGTTCGGAGCAAGGTCTGTATGCGATAGATCAATGCCTGTATCTATGACGGCCACAACCATATCGTTGCTGCCCGTCGTCAAGTCCCAGGCCTTCGTAGCAGAGATGTCTGCGCCGGGTTTGCCCGTCCCGAATACCCCTGTATTCATCAAAGACCATTGTTGTATGAAGAGTGAATCATTCGGCATCGTGGAAGGGTACAAAAGATAATTAGGTTCTGCGTACTCGACTCGCGGGTCAACGGACATCCGCTCGACAGCCTCTTCGACTGAAAGACTGCCATCAAGTTCGACTCGGTACAGCGCGCCGCGATTTTGTGTTTGTAGAGGTTCGATGTTTCGGCCATGCGGGCGCGCTACGAATTCGGCCATCTCGCGCGCATCGGCTGCAAGATCAACATCGGCTTTGAGCTTGACCAGAATTTGATTGTCTACGTAAAGCGATTGGGACTTTTCTCGTTTCTGTGAGTAAACCTTTGACTCAGGCGCAATGACGAATCCGACCAGCGCCAGAGACAGAGTCAAGGCAACAAGTTTCCTCATATTCCCCTCCCCCAGTTCGATGGTTTAGCGCCGTCATACATGCCAGGTCAGCAGGTAGTTTTAGCTGAGGACAACCTTAGACAGTAAGGGGCGTTAGACCAACCTGATTGCGTCTGATGCGGGATGCGGTGAAAAATGGGCCGCAGCCTGACCAGACTATCTACTTGCGGGGGCAGGTACACAGGAATATCTACCAGATGATATTACGGAACAAAAATCAGGCAAGAGTAATTATTTCTGAGGCGCAGCGCCAGAGGATGCGCTGCGCCTTTCGTTCATTTATCAGGATCTTTTGGTTGCTCGACTGCTTGTGGTGTGCTGCGCTTCGAGAATTGCTTCGAGATGTCGTTGAAGATCACAAAGCCCATCAACAGCATCAGCATCACCATCCCCACCTGCATCATTCGCTCTTTGATTCGCATCGTGAGCGGCAGGCCAAACACTCCTAGCAAGCCTTCCAAGAGTATCATAAATATCAATCCGCCGTCGAGTACGGGTATCGGCAGGAGGTTGAATATTCCAAGATTCAAAGAAAGCATGCCCGCCAATCGAAGAACAGGTGTGACTCCCTGCTCTGCCGCCTGTCCTACGATTGCAGCGATTCCGACAGGACCGGCAACCGTCTCGCCAGCCGAACGCTTGCCTGTGAAGACCTGCCCGAGGGCCGACTTAGTCAATTGAATTATTCTTATGTTCTCGTTAACGCCATGCTTCAAGGCGGCAAACAGCGATAAAGGCTCTTCTTTTTTGTCCGCGTCTTTTGGCGAAGGAAGGAATCCTATTTTCGGGATGCCATCTTCGAGTTTAGGAGTCGTCGTGATGGGCAGCGTTTCATCGCCTCGCTTGACGGTCATGGTAATCGGTTGCCCGTTGCTGGCGCGAATCTCTCGAATGACATCGAACTGGCCGTGAAGCACTTGAGGGTTCGGGGTTGCGCTCGCGTTGCTCGGGTCAGCGCCCGGTTCGACGGCTTTGCCATTGATGGCGATGATCTGATCGCCGACCTTCAGCCCTGCCTGCTCGCCCGGCATGCCCGGAGACAAAATTGCAACGACGAGCTTGGTGTTAGGGCCGAGAAATGGTTCCAGTCCGCCTTCTCCGATCTTCTCGTTTTGAATTTCGATAGAGGCGACGGGCATCTTCAGTTGAATCGTTTCGCTGCCGCGACGGATTGTTACAGGGACATCGTGGCCGGGATTGACCATTATCGAGTCTTCGACCTGGCTCCAGCTCGGGTTCTGAACTCCATCAATGCTCAATATCAAGTCGCCGCGCTGAATGCCAGCCGCTTCCGCAGCCGAGCCAACCGCAACAGCATTCACGACCGGCTGATTATTGATATAGGTATAGGATTCATAATGCATCATCGCGAGGATGGCCGGAATGGCTATCGCCGTCAGTATGTTCATTACAGGCCCCGCGACCGCGACACAGAGCCGCTGCCATTTCGGCTTGGATTGAAACTCGTAAGGCGCGCCCGTGACCTGTTCGTCGAGATTTTCGCCAGCCATCTTGACATAACCGCCTAGCGGAATGAGGCTGAGGCGATAATCCGTATCACCTTTCTTGATCCCAAAAAGCCGCTTGCCGAAACCGACGCTGAATACATCAACACGGATGCCGAATAATTTTGCCACGATGAAATGACCGAATTCGTGAATGACGATCATCCCGCCAAGAACCAGCACAAAATAAAAGACAGTTGGTAATAAGTTTGTCAAAATTGAATCTCCTGTAATTCACCGCTTCGGCGCAGGCAGTCATGCTGGTGCGTGATCGCCCGTTCCTACTCATGGTATTAAGTTTATCGCACTGTGTTTAGGGTGTCTACAGCCTGCAGTCGGTGAAAGTTTATGATTTGGTTGCGCTTACTCAATTGACTGCCACTAATCGAGCGGATACCATACTAACTCCACTCGCGTTGAATGGATTGATATGAGCGAAACGCGCCACACTTCAAATGATGCGCGAGAATCGTCAACTGAATCTCGCCCCAAACCCGACTCACACAACCCCAATGAAAAGATATTCGATACGCTGGCGCGCATAGCTCAAGGCGATCTCGATTTCCGCATCCAGGGCAGCCAGCCCGGTGAAGACCGCCAGCTATTGCTCAATCTGGACGGCCTCGCTCGCCGGTTGCGCTACATCGTTGGCCGTCTTCAGCGGGCAGCGGATTCAATCGAAGCGGTCGTCGGCGAAGTGCTGCACGGGACGCAGACGCTTTCGGCAGGCGTTCTGGATGAAGCGAAGTCCGTCGAAGAAACTTCAAGCTCCATCTCTGAAATCAATGCTTCGATGCATTCGGTCGGCGGCAGTCTTCAAACGCTCTCGAACCTTTCGCAATCAACTTCCACATCCGTCATGCAGATGGCGACCTCTATCAATCACGTCTCTGAAAATTCGGATGAGCTTGCGCAGTTCGTCGAAGAGACTGCTTCGGCAATCGAAGAGATGGCCGTCAGCATTCGCAAAGTCGCCGAATCTACGGAAGCGCTCGCCGAGTCGGCAGAAAAAACGGCGGGCGCGATGGAGGCGATTGACAATTCGACTCGAAGCATAGGCGAATCTGTGAACGAAACGACTGTGCTGTCGGAAGAAGTCGCGCGCTCTGCCGATTCGGGCAGCCAGATAGTCACCGACACTGCCGCCAGCATGATGAAGATCAAAGAAGCCATTGACGATGCGACTGAAACCATAACTCGACTCGGAAAACGCTCCGAGCAGATTGGCGAAGTCACGCATGTCATCAACGAGATTGCAGACCGCACGCATCTGCTGGCGTTGAACGCCGCGATACTTGCCGCGCAGGCAGGCACGCAAGGGCGCGGCTTTCGCATAGTCGCCGATGAGATCAAAGAGTTGAGCGAGCGCACTTCGGCTTCTACGCGCGAGATAGAAGAGATGATCAAGGCCGTGCGCGAAGACGTGACCGAAGCCATAGAGCGCGTGGCCGTCGGCGGCGAACGCGCTGACGAAGGCGTTGATCTTGCGTCGCGCGCTTCAGACCTGCTGACAGAGATACGCGACAAGACCAACGCCGCTTCTGATCGCATAAAACTCATCGCCGACGCGACGGCGGTGCAGGCATCCGAAAGCCATACGGTACTTGAAGCCGCAGACCTCGTGCGCCAGCAGGCGCGCGGAATCGAGCGCGCAACGAGCGAGCAGGCGCTCACTTCTCGTCACATAGGCGAACGCGCATTGCACATGAGCGAGTTGACCGAGCAGGTGCGACGCGCTACGGGCGAGCAGGCGCAGGTGTCGAAATATATCGCCGAAGCGATGGAAGAATTGACGATGGTGGTCGAGCAGATTCGCACGGCTTCCGACGAACAATCAGCCGGAGCCGATCAGGTGCTGCGCGCAATCGAAACTATCAAGGAAGTAGTCGGTCGCAATCAGGCTTCTATCTCAGGCATCAACAGCGCCGTTGATTTGCTCGTGCGCGAAGCCGAATTGCTCAATCGCGAAGTCGAGGCGTTTCAACTGCCTGTGCCTGAGCGCGGCGGGCATATGCGATTTGCTTTGCGCACTTCGCAGGTGGCGCTCGACCCTGCGAGCTTATCATCCATCTCTCGCGTTGAGGTGATGTCGAACATCTTTGAAGGGCTTGTTCAATTCGGCGAGCGGGCAGAGATTCGACCTGCGATTGCCGAGCGATGGGAGATTTCGCCCGATGGTCGGGTCTACACTTTTTATCTGCGCGAAGCGGCGCGATTTCACAATGGCCGTCGCGTACGCACAGACGACGTGAAGTATTCTTTCGAGCGGCAGATGCGGCAGAACGAAGATGCCGCGTCGTGGACGTTCCGCCCGATTGTCGGCGCAGAGCAATTCATGTCAGGCGAAACCGAAACGGTCGCAGGCATCCAGATCATCAGCGAGCAGATCATCAAGCTTGAGCTTATCCATCCGGTCGCGTTTTTCCTTTCGACGCTGTGCATGGATTATGCCTACATTGTGCCGCGCGAAGAGGTGGAGCGACCGTCGCTCGACTTTGCCATAAGGCCTGTAGGCTCCGGCCCGTTTCGCGTAGTCGAGCCTGTCATCGGCAAGGAAGTTCAGATGGAGCGATTCTCGAATTATTGGAACGCGGAACTGCCTTACGTTGACCGCCTGACAGTAAATTTCGGGATGGGCGCAGAAGAGATATTCGACGCATTCCTGCGCGAAGAGCTTGATTATGTGAGCGACCTGCCGCTGACTTTCCTCGCAGAATTAAGACAGCGCGCAGACGAGCTTCACATACTGGAGGCCGTGCAGTTGCAGACGCGTATGCTCGTATTCGATTGCGAGCGGCCTCCGCTTTCTGACAAGCGTGTGCGGCAGGCAATCTGTTTTGCAATCAACCGCGATCGGTTCCTGCGCGAGGTCTACGGCGGGATGGCCGAACCTGCCGCTGGGCCAATACCACCGGGCGTGCTCGGTTATGATTCTAGCGAGCGCGGTTACGATTACGACCCTGCGCGCGCGCGTGCGCTTCTGGAAGAAGCGGGATACAACAACGGATTCGATACTGAAATCTGGTGGCCGCAATCCGTAAACCCTGCGGTCGAATGTTTCAAAGAAGACCTGGCCGAAATAGGCATACGCGCAGAGTTTCGCTACGTCGTAGCGGCAGAGATGCAGCGCGCCTTGCGCATGCGAATGGTTCCGATAGCCGGGCGCGACTGGTACGCAGATTATCCCGACCCCGACAACTTCACATACGTGCTGTTCAACTCGCGCAATCGCGATCTGTTCATCACTACTTATTCAAGTGAAGAGATGGATCGTTTGACCGACGAGGCGCGGGCGGTGATGAACCGCGAGCAGCGAGCAGAGATTTATCGCGAAGTGACAAGGCTGCTTCTGGAAGATGCGCCGTGCGCGTTTCTTGCTCACCGTCGCAGTT
>DATEKX010000620.1:0-3315 GCA_035277165.1 Blastocatellia bacterium
CCCTTACTACATTCACAAAGCCATCAAGCAACTCTTCAATCTGAGCGACGAACAGACCGTCATCATTCAAACAACAACAGGCGGCGGGTTCGGCGGCAAAGAAGAATACCCGTCCGTAATCGCAGCGCACGCGGCGTTGCTCGCTTACAAAGCAGGGCGGCCTGTGAAACTCATTTACGACCGCGCAGAAGACATCTCTGCAACCACCAAGCGACATCCCGGACACATTCGCCATCGAACTGGTGTCACACGCGACGGGAGATTGACCGCATCCGAAATTGATTTCGTTTTAGACGGCGGCGCTTACGTGACGCTCACGCCCGTAGTTCTTTCGCGCGGCGCAATTCACGCGCTTGGGCCGTATCGCTGCCCGAACACGCGCATCACCGCGCGAGCAGTTGCTACGAACACGCCGCCAAACGGAGCCTTTCGCGGATTCGGCGCGCCGCAGGTCGCATTCGCTTATGAAATGCACATGGAAAAAATCGCCGCCGAACTTGGCATTGATCCGCTCGAATTGCGCCGAATCAATATGCTCAATGAAGGCGACATCACGGCTACGGGTCAGCAACTCCTGTCGAGCGTCGGATCAAGCGACGTGTTGAACCAAACTATCGAGCGATCACATTACGCGGAAAAGAAACAGGCGGCGCAAGCATTCAATCAATCATCACAAAACGAAAACAGCGGAACGCGGCGCGGCATAGGTCTATCTTTCTTCTTTCACGGCGCGGGATTTACGGGCAGCGGCGAAGCGAAGATGAAAGCAAAAGCGGGGCTTGAGATAACAGCCGACGGGCGGGCGCGCATACTTTCCGGTTCGACTGAAATAGGTCAGGGCACGCGCACGATTTTTTGCCAGATCGTCGCCGATGAAATTGGAATTGATTTCGACAAAGTAGAAATCGAAGACCCCGATACGTCGCGCGTGCCCGACAGCGGCCCTACGGTCGCATCGCGCACGACTATGGTTGTTGGTCGCGTCGTGCAACTTGCAGCGCGCCAGGCTAAAGATAAACTGGTGCGCTTCGTCGCCGAACGTTTCGGCGAGCCTGATGTGAAATTGATCGAAGGTCGCTTCGCCGTCGCAGAACGCAGGCTCGCAAGCTTTGACGAAATGGCGCGCGAATATATTGAACAACATGGCGAGTTGCGCGCCTACGAACAATATGCGAGTCCGCCCGGCATTTACTGGGACGACGATTCATATTCGGGCGACGCTTATCCTGTCTATTCGTGGGGCGCGGAAGTGGCCGAAGTAGAAGTTGACATGGATACTTATGAAGTGACTGTTCATCGCATCACGACTGCACAGGACATTGGCCGCGCCATTCATCCTGTGCTTGCGGCGGGGCAGATCGAAGGCGGTACGCTGCAAGCAGTAGGCTATGGTTTGCTTGAAGAGTTGGTGTGGGACAAAGGCCGAATCGTAAACAATCGGCTGACGAATTACATCATCCCGACTTCGCTTGACGCGCCCGACATGGAGACGATCATCGTAGAGAAGCAGTACGCTCACGGCCCGTTCGGAGCGAAAGGCGTAGGAGAACTTCCGATGGATGGAGCCGCGCCCGCAATTGCAGCCGCAGTGTTCAACGCGACCGGCGCATTCGTGACAGAGATTCCAATCACGCCTGAGCGATTGCAAGCGGCGTTGGAAAACAGATGAAGATAAGTTTTCAGGTCAACAATATTGCGCGTGAAGTTGACGCGCCGCCGATGAAGCGAGCGCTTGATGTGCTGCGCGAAGATTTGCGGCTGACGGGAACAAAAGAAGGTTGCGGCGAGGGCGAATGCGGCGCGTGTTCTATCATCGTTGATGGCGAAGTGATTAATTCATGCCTGGTTCCGATCTGTCAGCTTGATGGCGCACGCGTCGTCACTGTCGAAGGTCTCGCGCGCGACGGGCAGCTTGATCTGTTGCAACAAGCTTTCCTTGAAACAGGCGGAGCGCAATGCGGCATCTGCACACCGGGCATGCTTATCGCTGCCCGCGCGTTGCTTGACTTGAACACGCGCCCGACGCGCGACGAGATCAAAGAAGCCATCGCAGGCAATCTCTGCCGCTGCACAGGCTATGTGAAGATCATTGATGCAATCGAACAGGCTGCAAAGGAATGAATAAAATGGAAGACGAATCGGCTGAACTAAAAGAAAGAATGTCGCAAATGTCGGATGGCGAATTGCTCAGGATAGTTGGGCCTGATCGCAACGATTACGTTGAAGAGGCGATTGAGCTTGCGGCGCGCGAGTTGAGAATTCGCAACATCCCCTTTGAACAACAACCGCGCAGCGCAGCGCAAGAGCCAGCCAACACAGACGACGAATCGACGGAAGATACGGCAGTCGCAATTCCCCCTTGCGATGTCTGTCGTGGCGCGATGCGGCCCGGCTTATTATTCGCAGATAAAGAAGTGACGATGCTTTTTCAGGACAGCGAGGATGGCGAAGAAGAGAGATTCGTACAGGCGTTTGCGTGCAGCCTCTGCGGGGAAGTGAGACTGGTTGTTGATTTTCATACTGAAATTGAACACTAAGGTCAGCCGTTATGTCATACACGCCCACAGCATATTCGCCCGCGACGCTATCGGAAGCTTATGAAGCTCTTCGAGAGCGCGGCAGTAAAGTAAAAGTAATCGCGGGCGGAACCGATTTGATGGTCCTGATGAATGCTCACTTGCTCGACGCGGCGGACTTCCTCGACATCTGGCGAGTAGACGAATTGCGCGGAATCTCTGACGAAGGCGACCACCTGCGAATCGGCGCGCTGACAACTTATACGCAATTGATCAACTCGCCGATGATCAGGCAGCACGCGCCGTCGCTCGTCGCGGCATCGCGCACCATCGGCGCTATTCAAATTCAGAATCGCGGCACCATCGGCGGCAACATAGTCAACGCATCTCCCGCAGGCGACTCGCTGCCCGTGCTCGCAGCTTTCGGCGCCGAAATAGAGATCGGAAGCGCGCGAGGCATTCGCGTAGTAGCGTTCAATCAATTTTACACGGGCTATCGCCGCACTGTGCTTGAGCCTGACGAGTTAGTGATAGCCATGCGACTGGCGAAGCTGAAAGAAGGCGAGCGCGATTTTTTCTGGAAGGTCGGCACGCGGCGCGCTCAGGCAATATCGAAAACCGTCCTTGCAGCTAGAGCGATAGCAACGGATGGCGTTATAGAGTCAATCAGCATCGGCGTCGGCAGCGTCGCTCCGACAGTGATCCGCGCGTTTAAAACTGAAAGCTTGCTTACCACTGCTACGCTCACCCCTGAGTTGATCGCACAAGCGCAACATACAATCTCTGAAGAAGTATCTCC
>DATEKX010000621.1:0-9987 GCA_035277165.1 Blastocatellia bacterium
GCCATAAGAGTCAACGGCAATCGTCACAGGCCCCATGCCTAAGAAGCCGAACGCCACAAGTCCGAACGCGAATACAGCCGGGGCGACCATCAACGCTCCCAGACCATAAAGGCTGAAGCCATAAGCAATAGCCATCAACGCGACGATGCTTATGCCCAGCCAGTAGGCAGAGAAGTTGCCCGCGACCAGACCCGACAGAATGTTGAGCGACGGGCCGCCTTCCTGCGAAGACGTGACCACTTCTTTGACGTGCGCCGAATTAGTCGAGGTGAATATCTTGACAAGCTCCGGTATGATCGCGCCCGCAAGCGTTCCGCACGAAATGATCGTCGCAAGCTTCCACCACAGCGTCGTGTCACCTTTGAGCGACGGGATGATAAAGTATGAAACGACGTAGGTGAGCACGACTGAAACTGCAGAAGTGATCCAGACCAGTCGCGTGAGCGGCTTCTCGAAGTCCATCTGGTCGGCCCTGGCGTATTTTGCTTTCGTCATCGCTTCATTGATGAAGTAGGAAAGCGCAGAGGCTATGACCATCATAACGCGCATTACGAAAATCCAGACGAGAAGCTGTACTTGTATGGCTTCAAAATTCGGCCCTGCGACCGAACGGTTGACCGCAAGCAGGATGAACGAGATGAGCGCAACGCCCGTCACGCCGTAAGTCTCGAAACCGTCCGCGCTCGGCCCGACCGAATCGCCCGCGTTGTCTCCCGTGCAATCTGCAATCACGCCCGGATTGCGCGCGTCGTCTTCTTTGATCTTAAAGACGATCTTCATCAGATCAGAGCCGATGTCGGCGATCTTCGTGAAGATGCCGCCCGCTATTCTGAGCGCAGCCGCGCCGAGGGATTCTCCGATTGCGAAACCGATGAAACACGGCCCCGCATAGTCGCCGGGGATGAACAGCAGTATGCAAAGCATGATGAGCAGTTCAACGCTGATCAACATCATGCCGATGCTCATACCGGCTTTCAGCGGGATTGCATAAATCGGGTAGGGCTTGCCTTCGAGGCTGGCAAAGGATGTGCGCGAGTTGGCAAACGTGTTGACTCGGATGCCGAACCACGCAACGCCGTAGCTGCCTGCGATGCCTACCAGACTGAACAGGAGGATGATGATGACTCGCGTCGCTCCGAGTCCCGAAAGTACGCCGAAGTACAAAACGATGATGACGGCGATGAACGCTTCGAGTATCAATATGAATTTGCCCTGCGTTACCAGATAGGTCTTGCACGTCTCGTAAATCAGTTCAGAAATGTCCCGCATGGATTTGTGCACGGGCATTTTCTTCAACTGCGTATAGATGGTCAGCCCGAACAGCAAGCCCAGAATACAGATGACTATACCGACGAGCAGCAGCGAGTGACCATCAACCCCGAGGAATTCGACTTGTCTGAGGTCGGGCAGTTTCAGGTTAGCTTCGCCGCCCGGCTGATGCGTCTCGGTTTGCCCAAACGCAGATGAGGCGTGAAATGCCAGAAATGCAAGGGCCGCCGAAATAGTTGTCAGGCTTCGATGCCTGAGCAGTGCTCTCGCATTTCGAATGCTGATTGTGAGAATTGGAACAAGTTCCATAGTGTTTTACTATTAGCTCCTTTTTCAGTTCGGAAAATTCATTCTCGCGACGACGATGAGTGAAGTACACCGACAGTAAAATGGCTAGTTAAGAATTCCATCTTTCAGTAATAAACTCGTCTTCGCAAAACGCAGCTTAGAGTTGTGTTAGCCGTGGTAGGTGGAGCCGCATCTGAAAGCGTGCACCCCTACAGATGCGGAAAGCGCGGTCACGGCAAAGAAAGCCTTATAGCACATCGCAGAGACCATGGGCAAGTTGTTCGCATTGGCAGGAAATCAGATTTTTTCAGATTTTATAAAAGGCAATCGCGGACTCGCCCTGCTTCAATTCTCGAAATAGCTTCAAGTTGTTGTACTGGGTTTCGGGCGGTGCTTTCGCCCTGTGCTCCACAATCACGATGGCATCGTCAGAAAGCAGCGCGGTCGTGGCGAGCGTGTGCATTAAAATGTCATAAATCCCGGATGCGTATGGCGGATCAAGAAAGGCGATGTCGAATTGTTTCGACTCTTCTGCAAGTCGCTTTAGTGCAGCGACGGCATCGCGGTTAATGACGGTCGCCTCGCGCTTTATGCCGAGCGCTTGAAGATTCGCTTCGATCACAGAGCAGGCGCGACGAGAATTATCAATAAACGTGGCCTCGCTTGCTCCGCGACTGAGGGCTTCCAGCCCGACCGCGCCCGACCCTGCGCAGATGTCCAGGAAGCGATTGCCTTCAATGCGCGGAGCGAGAATATTAAATAACGTTTCGCGCAAACGATCAGATGTCGGACGCACCGCAAGTCCTTCGACCGCGCGCAAACGTCTCCCGCGATAGATTCCGCCGATGATTCTCACAACTCCTGATGATAGACATTTCACCCGCGCTCAAGCCAGCGATTGAAGCGACAACAAGGTTTTGACTCGCTGCAGGTCATAAGGTACTCTCTACGCGCAAGGTGATTTGATGCTCATAAACCGTAAGCTGAAAATTCTCACTGGCCTGCTATTTATTCTTATCCTCGCCCCTGTCGTGAAGGCGCAGGACGATACGCCGCCCGACATTAATGTGCCCGCGTCAGCCGCTTCTGCTGAGAAGTTTGTGCCGCGCGGGTGGCGCATTGAAACGGAAGACGACGATAAGTTGACGGGCGATTTGAACGGCGACGGAAAAGTAGACCGGCTGCTGCGGCTTGTGGAAGACAAGCCGCTGACCGCGCCCGATGACACGCCCAACACACGCTATCGCGCGCTTGTTATTCTTTTAGCCAAAGATGGCGGCGGGTTCAATCGCGCTGCCGTAACCACGCGATTGTTGTTCTGCTCAACCTGCGCGGGAATGCTCGGCGACCCGGCAAGTGGAGGCAATATTCAAATCAAAATCCAGCGCAATGTGATAATCGTTTCTCAACAATCGGGCTCGCGCTTTGCCTACGAGCAGACTTTGCGCTTCCGCTTCGACCCTGCGACCAGCCGGTTTCTGATGATCGGCGAAGACTTTGACAACCGCGACCGCGCGGAAGGCACTACCGTCAAAGAGAGCACTAATTACCTGACCGGACTGAAGATCATTAGCAAGTACCGCCTGACTAAAGATGGAGGCGACGAAAAACTGATCTCGAAAGTAGAAACGAAGATCACGCGGCCAAAGAAATTCATCGAAGACATTGACTACAGCAAATGAGCTTGAGGGCTGAATATGAAGAGAGCGAAAAATAAAACATCGCGCGCACTTGTTATTAGCGTCGTTGCCGTGTTGTCGCTGCTGTTGCTGCCGCAGGCAAATATTGCGCATGGGCAGACGGCTCAAGCGAAAGAGACGTTCGCGGCTTTCTGGACGCGGTTCAAGGCTGCGCTGGCGAAAGATGACCGGCAAGCCATCGCTGCGATGACAAAGCATTGCAAGTGCGGGCAAATGCCTTTTGACAACGACAAAGAATTTCTGGATGAGTGGTATCCCGCCCTCCGGCGCAATCGCGCTTGCCTTGCTCGCTCGAAACCAATCGCGCGTGGCAAGCAGAATTCCGTAATTTGTCGCACGGATGGCGACGAGGTGCTCTTTGAGCGTATTGGCAGCGAATGGAAACTGATCAACGTCAACCCCGCGCCTTGAAAAGCAACACATCAACACGGCGGAGGGAATTGAATTATGATGCGAATCAATCTCTTGCTGATCACTGCATTGCTTGTGTGCAGTTGTGTGAGCCTTGCGCAAAACGATGAACGTGAGATTCGTTTCACGAGCGAATACACAGACCTTACAAACGGGAAAGGTTGTCAGTCGGATTCTGCCGCAGGCAAGAAATCAGAAGGAAGCGACAGCCCGCTTGTTTGTCGCGGCCCCGGCGGTTATCAGGTATATATTGGCTATGCGGCGGTGGGGGCTTATGCCTCTGTGCGAACGGCCAGCAATAGCTTCACAACGCAACTCGCTGCGCAGAGCGCTGATTTCAACGAAGGGCGGAAGATCGAATGGCGGCTCGCTGATGGTCGCCCTTTTGCTGTCATAATGCGCGTCATCAAATATCGCGAGAAGGTTGACGATCCGACCGAAGCCTTCAGCGAGAAGAACAAAATCAGCGAAGTGCTGATTGTTCGCGGGCTGAAAGGACAAGAGCATATTCGGTTCGATGTTGATCCGCGCAAGACCGACAGTGCCAACGAAGAAGCGCGCAAACTTGCTGACGCGGGCTTCCGGCGAAGATGATGCCTTGCATTATACCGCGTCATTAGTTGACTTTTGCGGCGGCGAAACCGCAAAATCAGAACGGATTCATCAGCGAATTTCGATAATAATCAAGAGGTATTGGATGCAGAGGATTGTATATATCGCGCTGGTTGTGCTGTGTCTCGCAGCAACCGCTTTCGCCGTTCAACATAAGTCGGGGACGCTCAAAGGAAAGATTGAAAACGAAAAAGGCAAGCCCCTTGCCGATGTGGATGTTCGCGCCATGAGTAGTCGCACTCGATCAGTCAAAGAGACAAAGACCGATCAATCGGGTAACTACTCGATGGAGCTTGAACCGGATGATTATACAGTGAGCTTTGACGCCGAAGGGTACGCGGGCGGCACTCTGCGCGATATGCATCAGGTCGAAGCAGGGAAGACCACGGAAGTTAAAACCATGCAGCTTCAAAAGGCGAAGCGCACTTCGCTCATTCGCGGCGCGGTCTTCGATTTACATGGGTTGTCGCTTGCGGGCGCGCGCGTGAAGCTGGTGCGAGTGCCTACCGAAGATGAAGAGAAAGGTAAGAAGAAAATAGATTCGCTCTCGCGCGATTACACAACGAACAATCACGGCGAGTTCGCATTTCGCCTGCCTTCATCTCGCGCGCGTTACAAATTAACTGCTTCGCTTGACGGCTACAAATCAGAAACAAAGACCGTTGATGTAAGCGAAAGCGAAGCTGTACCGCTCTCATTTTCATTAGAGCCTGTGAAGAAATAAGTGGCTACAGACCATCAAAAAACAAGAAGCCAGCAACCGCGCGCGAAGACAAGCGAGCCGGAAACTACGGAGAAACGCACTGAATACCTGACTGCACATCAGCTTGCCGAAGTCCTGCAAGTGAGCGAGTCAACGATTCATCGCCTTCGCCGCGCGGGTCGCATCCCTGCCGTTGAATTAACAGGTCGCCTCATCCGCTTCAATTTGCGTGACGTGCAGAAAGCGCTTAAACCAACACACGCTGCGCGCGCCGAATCGGGCGACGGCGAAACCGCTCAGGCTCAGGAGCCAAGCCCGCAGCTTTCATTCGATGATCTGTACGCGGATTTCAGCGAGCGGTGAGGATGCCAACTATTCAGCCCGATTCATCGGGCTTACCCAAAGGGCAAATAGGCCAGCCGTTCCACGCATTGGTATCGACACAAAATGTGCAGGCAAGTTTCAGCCTGCAAAGCAGAAGCCTGCACAGCAGAAGCCTGCAAAGCAGGCGACAGCTTCTAGCCCCGCGCGTGAGCGCGGGGTCAGCGTAGGCGACCAGTTCAAGCCTGCAAAGCAGGCGACAGAGATTCAATCGCATGACGGCTGACGCCCGCTGCGCGGGCTTGGTTGGTGATGACTGTGATTACACCCCGCGCGTGAGCGCGGGGCTAGAAGCTGACGCCCGCTGCGCGGGCTGAGATTTGTGTAGATACCAGTGCGCGGGCTAGGATTTGTGTAGATACCAATGCGTTCTACGGCTGGTTAGCAAGCAGTATCGGATCGAGCGCGCGCGCTATTAATAAATTGTCATATCGCGAACCGGCGCTAAAAGCGCTGGCCTATGTGCCCTTCGGAGAAGCAGCCTGAAGGCCGCTAAAGAAATATTCGTATCTTTTCAGTCAAATCATCAGCCGACTACTTTAATAATATCGTCCAGTATAGTTTGCGAAATCGCGTCGCGGCCTGAGCGCGCATAAGCCGTCACTTCGCTCCGGCCTTCCGTCCTGAATACCGCGAGCTTCGATGTTCCCTCGACAGAATAAAAGGGCGATTCAGGCGCGACAAGTTTCGGCGCGACGCTTACGCGCACTCGCCCCTGCCAGATGCGAGCGCGGCCAACCAGTCGAACTATACGGCCCGTCGCGCGCCCATTTTCAATTAGCGCGTCGGTCTGTGCTCCGATGCCTATGCGCGACACGTCACTGAGTTCGGCGTCCGTTCCCATCAACGTCTTTGCGAGTATGAGAATCTTCACAGCAGTGTCCCATCCATCAACGTCGAGCGAGGGATCAGGTTCTGCGATGCCGTTTTCTTGAGCATTAGCGAGGGCTTCGCCGAACGAAATATTTCTCTCCTGCATTTCAGTCAGTATATAGTTGGTCGTCCCGTTGAGCACGCCACGAATTTCAAGCACTCGCTCGCCCGTTATTTCATCAGGAATGCTAACGCCTGTTGTGCCGCTGTAAGCGAGTCTTGAATTGCCAGCGAGAGCAGCTTCTTTGAGCGCGTCAAAGCCCCAGGCGAGCGGGCCTTTGTCAACCGTGACGGCATTGATGCCGCAGGCGAGCGCCGCCTTGATTGAATCGAGCGCGGGCTGACCGTCTGCAAGATTTGTCGGCAATGATTCAACCAATACGCGAATGCTTTCGGATGAGAGAGACTTTACGAATTCAGGCGCGTCTTTGATGAAAGAAGCCGCAGCGAAATCACGGATGCTGCGGCCTGATTCTTTGTGAGCTATGAGTTGTTGAATCTGTTCCGGCCTGTCTAGCAGGAGGCCGCCGCTGCTGTCGGCCACTGCGCGTATATGGATTCTTTCATCGCTGCTTACATAACGAGCGAACGCTCGGCCAACATTTCCCAGTCCGAGCAGCGCAATATCAATTTGAGGCATAAGTCAGGTTTTTGAAATCTCACTCTCAGATTTGAAAGCTAAATGCTCTCCGTTGTCAGCCTGCGGAGCAGGCGTCAGCATAAAGCCCAGAGCTTTTGCTCTGGGTAGAATCGTCAGCCTCCTCACATCAGCCCGTGAAACGGGCTTGCGTATGGCGTTGGCTTGTATACCCATATCTGACGATATGGGCTACGATCTGCCACCCGCTTCGCGGGTTGTAGTCCGCTATTTCAGAACACACTATTAAAAATTGAAATGCTAAATGCTCTCTGTTGCCATCGCGGGCAGCAGTCCTTTGATGTTGCGCACCAGTCGTTCTGCGTCTTCCTGATCGGCGAGCGCCATCATGAAAAACTTGTAGCCGTTGTGGAAACAAACAAGCCCGTTGCCGAATAGCCAGATGCTCGAAAGCAATGGATTGCCGCCAAGCACTAAATTGATCGGAAACCCGCCGACCACGCCGCCTGTGAACGCCTCTGCAATAAGTCCCGCGCCTGCAGCGATGCTGAATGCGCCCAGTAGCGGAGCGCCTACGTATTTGGCTGCGTCGCGCTGAAACTTGACGCGCGCGGCTTCGGCTTCTGTGAGCTTTCCTTCGCTGATCAAGGCTTCTTGTTTTTTGATAAACCGCTCGTATCTCTCAGACAGTTTTCGCATGCCGTATGGGACGATTGCGGAATGAAACATCCAGTTGCCTGCGCCGCCCGCGCCCAACAGCGTCACGTCCAATGCCGAGAACGCAGAGCCCGCGCGCGTGCCTGCTATGAAAGCAAGCGATACGACAGCGGCTTTTCCGGGATTGCGTTTGGCCCAACTGCGCGCGCTCTTGACTGCGCCCAAAAGCGACGAAGGCAATTGCGCAGCCGATGCGCTCGCGCGTGCCGCGCCCGACGCGTTTTTGTAATATCGGCGTGCTTCGCCGAACAAATCCGATGCTTTTTCTTTGGCTTCCTGAGCGGCAGCGCTCGCACGCACGCGGGCTTCATTAGCTACTTCGCCTGCTTTTTTTTTTGCGCCCGTGCGATTTAATGTGTCGTCCACGGATTCAGCCGCGCGTCGCGCCGTTTCGCTCACACGCTCAGTGATTTTGTGCTCGCGATTGATTCGCGCAGTCTCTTCGCGCGCTTTATCAAAAGCTGCCGTAGTTGCATCAGCGCCTTTGCGAAGCGTATCTGTGGCAACGCGCGCACCTTTATCAAGTTTCGATTTGATTTCGTATTTTTCATCAAGTTGGCGCGCTGCTTCTTCCGCTCGCCGCCTCAATTCATCAAGCTTGCTCGGCATAAGGTGTAGACTCCTTGCTTTTATCTTACCCTGTCAGTGATCGAGAAGACCACTACGGATTTATACGCGATGCGACTGAGCCGGGTTCCTTACTCGCCAAACACAGCGCGGGCGGCGCGCAACGTGTTGCAGTGGGCTTCAACCGTATCGGCGACGTTTCGAGCGTAGCCGCCGCCGAGCGTAATCACACACGGCACCGCGCGTGCGCGGCATTCGGTGAATACCATAAGGTCGCGCCACTTCAATCCTTCGTGTGTGAGCGAGAGCCTGCCTAGCCTGTCATCGAAAAAGGGGTCAACGCCTGATTGATAAAAGACCACGTCGGGCCGAAAGCGATCTAAGACAGTCGCCAGGTGAAGCGAGAGCAAACTCAAATATTCTTCATCTCCGGTTCCATCCGCGAGCGCGACATCCACAGTACTTTGTTGTTTGACCAGCGGATAATTTTTTTCGCCGTGAAGCGACAGCGTGAAGACTTCAGGATCATCTCGGAATATGGCAGCCGTGCCGTTGCCTTGATGAACGTCGAGGTCAATGATAGCTGCGCGTTGAATCAGAGCTTCTGCGCGCAGCACGCGAATCGCCACTGCAATATCATTCAACACGCAGAAGCCTTCGCCGTGATCGGCAAAAGCATGATGAGTGCCGCCGCCGAGATTGGCCGCGATGCCAGAGCTTAAAGCCGAGCGCGCAGCCGCGAGCGTTCCCGCAACAGACAGCCGCGAGCGACCAACCAGAGCTTCTGACCAGGGAAGACCAAGACGGCGAATCTCGCGCTCACTCAATTGGCCGGCTACCAGCCGGTCATAGTAATCCGGCGTATGGACGAGCAGTATCTCGTCTCGTTCGGCAGGCTTCGGCTCCGAGATGTTTGAAGGCGCAAGCGTTCCTTCACGGTCGAGCCACTGGCGAATCATCGCGTATTTAATTATCGGGAATTGATGATGCTCAGGCAGCGCGATCACGTAGCGGTCTGAATAGAAAGCTCGCATCAGAGAATCTCAGATTTGAAATCTCAAACTTCGTCGCGGATTGGAACCGGGCGACGGTTGTCGTCAATTGCGACATAAATCACTGCGGCTTCGGTTACGCGCACGCGCTCGCGAGGGCTGCTGATGCGGTCGGCTTCGACGATGACTTTGACAGTGATCGAAGTCCGGCCAATTCGCACAAGCTCAGTGTAAAAGCTGACGAGATCGCCGACGAACACAGGCGCTACAAAGACGACTTCGTGCATGGCTTTCGTGACAATCTTTTTGAGCGTGTGCTTGCGGACTTCGATTGCCGCTGCGATGTCAATGTAGCTCAAGATCACGCCGCCGAAAATTGTTCCGTGCGCGTTGGTGTCTTTAGGCATAAGCACGACGCGGATGGCAGGCTCCGGGCCGGACTTGTCATATTCAAAGCCGGTCTTAGATTCGCTCATATGCTAGACAGCCTAATCCGCGCGCTCGAAACGTGTCAAACAAGTTTCCTTTTGCCCTTACTGGTGCTACCTTCGCTGCTATGAGCGAAAAGGATGAAATAGTCGCGGCTGGCGGAATTGTGATTGATAAAAAGAGCGCCGATCAGTCACTTGTGCTTCTGGTGCATCGCCCTGAATATGACGACTGGTCGTTTCCGAAAGGCAAGCTCGATTCGGGCGAGACTATCGAACAAGCGGCGCTCAGAGAAGTGAAAGAAGAGACAGGGCTTGATTGCCGCATACTGGAAGACCTCGCGCCTGTCAGGTATTCATACCAAAACCGTAGCGGTCGCCGACGACAGAAAGTAGTTCATTACTTTTTGATGGAACCCGTAGCAGGTCGCATCAGTGTGAACATTCA
>DATEKX010000622.1:0-5691 GCA_035277165.1 Blastocatellia bacterium
TAATCGCTGCCGTCAATGGTGTGCGGCAAATCAACACTGTATAATGTGCAGGTTTTTATCTTGGTAACAGGAGATGATCATGAGTAGCGATAGGATCGAAGGCCGTCCGATTCCCCGCCTTCCTAAAGGGTTGAGAGATACTTTTGCCAATGATGTTCTGGCTAGACGGCATACGATAGATAAAATACGCAGGGTTTATGAAAATTACGGCTTCGCTCCGCTGGAGACCTCTGCTATCGAGTACGTCGAGACGCTAGGTAAATTCCTGCCCGAAAGCTCTACTCCGGCTGGCGGCATCTTCGCTTTTCAGGATGAAGATAATAGCTGGCTCGCCTTGCGATACGATCTTACTGCGCCGTTGTCTCGAATATTTTCCGAGTACAGAAAAGAAATTCCGCAGCCTTTCCGCCGCTATCAAGTCGGGCTCGTGTGGAGAAACGAAAAGCCGGGGCCGGGTCGCTTTCGCGAGTTCTATCAATTCGATATAGATACTGTCGGCACTCCTTCGATGGCTGCCGACGCGGAAGTCTGTTGCGTGCTGGCCGATGCTCTGGAAGCCCTCGACATCGCTCGCGGCGATTACATAATCAAGGTCAATAATCGCAAAGCGCTCAATGGCGTGTTGGAGGTAGTTGGAATCTCGCCCGATGACGAAGATACTTCCCTCGGCGTGTTGCGCGCAATTGATAAGTTAGATCGACTGGGCTTGAGCGCCATCAGGGAATTGCTTGGGAAGGGCCGCGTTGATGAATCAGGCGATTTTATGAAGGGCGCAAACTTGCGCGAAGAGCAGATACAGCTCATCGTGGATTTGCTTTCCGTCAACGAGAAACTACGCTCCGCAGTTTGCGACAGATTCCAGTCGCTTGTGCAAGGCTCCGCAGTCGGTGAAGAGGGAGTGGCGGAACTGCGCGAGATTGATCGCTTCTTATCGGCAGTGGGTTACGGCGAGGATAGAGTTGTTTTCGACCCGACAGTAGTCCGTGGGCTTGCTTATTATACAGGCCCGGTAGTCGAAGCCGCGCTCACTTTTGAAACAACGGATGAGACAGGCCAGAAAAAACAGTTCGGGTCTGTGGCCGGAGGTGGCCGGTACGATTATCTGGTAGAGCGATTCATCGGCGAGAAGGTTCCCGCAACAGGCGCTTCCATAGGCGTAGATCGGTTGCTTGCTGCGCTCAAACAACTCGGCAAATTATCCGGCATAGAATCTTCCGCGCCTGTTGTGATAACCGTCATGGATCGCAACTATATTTTGGAATACGAAAAGATGGCTTTCCAACTGCGAAATGCGGGCATACCTGCGGAGATGTATCTGGGGAGTGGCGGGTTCAAAAAGCAATTGCAGTATGCCGACGACAGAGGCTCGGTCGTAGCCGTGATTGCAGGGTCGCGCGAATTTGAAGCGGGCGAAGTTTCTCTGAAGGACTTGCGGCTCGGGCGCGAGCTTTCAAAGAACATTACTGATCGCGCAGCCTGGTCTAAGGAGCAGCCTGCGCAAATCACCGTTTCGATGTCGAATCTGGTGGAAGAAGTGCGCGGCATCTTGAACCGCTACGCTGCAAACAACGCGGAGTGATTTTCCTGTTCGGAAATTTTCTGGATGAGATACCTTGAGCACATACCCGGCACAAAAGACTATATAGAAGACGATGCCCGTCGGTTGCTCAGAACAACCGATGCCTGCATAGATGCATTCGCGCTTTACGGCTACGAAAGAATCATTCTGCCCGTACTCGAACGATCAGATATATTCCTGCAACGGTCGGGAGAAGAGATTCGCAGCCGCATGTATATACTCAACGACCCGAAGGGCAAAGAGATATGTCTGCGCCCGGAAATGACTATATCGGCTGCGCGAGCATATCTGGAACGAATGTCGTCCAGGCGGCTGCCCGTGAGGCTGTGCTATCAAGGCAGCGTGTTTCGTTACGACAAGATCAGGGAAGGGCGCTATCGGCAGTTTATTCAGGCCGGAGTCGAATCGATTGGCATCGAAAATCGAATTGCAGCAGATGTCGAGGTCGTATCATTGGCATTTGATTCGATGAAGCGAGCCGGGCTTTCAGAGTTTCGCTTGTTGGTAGGCGACCTCGAATTAGTAGCTGAATTCATAAACTCTTTGCCCGTTTCTACTCCTATGCGCGCGCGGCTTCTGGAAAATTTCTGGCGGCGCAATGCCTTTCACCTTCTGCTCAAACGATACAGCGAATCCCCTGCCCAGAACAAAGAGAGCGATGATCTGGTGAACAGGCAAGTAGCAGATGTTTTGTCATCCATCGGAGACAACGCAAGCCAAATGCTCGTGCGGCAGATACTCTCTCTGTTTGTGGAAAAGGAGATCGGGCAACGCGATCTGGATGAGATCGCCGAGCGATTTCTTCATCGCTTCACCAACAAAGGCATGCATCTGCCGAACGATTGCTACGAAGCTCTGCAGGAATACATCTCCATAAGCGGCTCGCCGGATGCTGTGCTTGCTCAGTTAGAGAGACTCTTGCGCAAAATCGGAACATCGCCAGGCCCCGCTTTTGAAAACGCATCTCGTCGCTTGAAACTTTTAGAGAAAACCGAAGGCCGGACTGCCAACATAGATTTTGACCTGGGATTTAGAAGAGGCATCGAGTATTACACAGGGTTTATATTCGAGATTCACTACGACGAACTGGGGCCGGTCAGTCAAATTTGCGGCGGTGGCCGATATGATAATTTGCTGGCCGCGCTAGGCGCTCCGAAACAGATACCGGCAATAGGATTTGCGATAGGCATAGATCGGCTGTTGATGGCGCTTGAAAAATCGAAGGCGCTTGCGGAGCCGAGCGTCAACACACAGCTTGATGCCGTATTGACTGTTATCGGGCAGGTCGAGGAAGAAGGCCTCTACGAGATCGCGCAGATTTGCAGGCAGGCGGGCTGGAAAGTTCGCTCGGAGCTTGATCGCCGCAGGCTGAGTTCCATCTTGAGCCACGCATCGGACGAACGGATTCCCTTTGCCATCATTGTTGGCGAAGATGAGTTGCGCAATCAGTGCGTAAAGATAAAAGACATGATCGGGCGCGAAGAGAAAATCGTTGCAATAAGCGATCTCGAAAAGTTCGTGCAGGAAACACGCGCGCAAACAAACTCGAATAAAGTGTGACGATCAAATGGCAGCCGATAAGAGCAATGATATTGTTTTTGCGATACCGAGCAAAGGCAGCCTTTACGAAGGCACGCTGGAATTTCTGAGCGATGCGGGATTGCCTGTCAAATATGGAAGCCAGCGTCAATACACCGCTCGGCTCGGCGGGATAGAAGGCATATCAATCCTGTTTCAAAGAGCCGAAGAAGTGCCTCTGAAGGTCGCGACCGGCGCGGCTCATATTGGGTTGACGGGCGAAGACTTGTTCCGCGAACAGGCATTGCATTCCGACAGGTTGCTGCTCGTGCTTCGCGCGCTTGGCTACGGGCATGCGCGGCTGGTAGTCGCAGTGCCCACCACGTGGATAGATGTATCTTCGTTAGAAGACCTGGCCGAAGTCGCTATGGCGTTTCGACTGAAGCATGGGCGCACACTTCGCATGGCAACCAAGTTTCCGAATTTAGCCCGCGAGTTTCTTGCGGAACACGGCATAGTAGATTACGCGATTGTCGAATCGCTCGGCGCGACCGAAAGCGCTCCTTCGTCGGGCGCGGCTGATCTGGTGATTGATTTGACATCTTCGGGTAAGACGCTCACTGATAATCATCTGAAGACGATAAAGAACGGAACCGTCATCTCGTCGCAAGCTTGCCTGATAGGCAATAAACGCATCGCGGCTTTAGACGAGACACAGCTTGAACGCCTGGAAACATTTCTCGATATAATCGAGAGCCATCTGCGAGGGAAGGATACCTTCAATCTTCAGACGGTTGTAAATCGCTCGAAGTTGAGCGATCTCAGCCGCCTCACGCAGCAGTGGCGCTTTGCATATTCCCTCTCTGTAGAGAGCTTCGCATCCGGCGCAAGCGATTCTTCGGTCGTGATCCGAATAACGTGCCCACAAAACAATCTGCACCAGTTGATTCGCCGCTTGCGTCAATGCGGAGCCGAAGAAATTATAGTGACGCGCCCGGAATATGTCTTTCAGGCTCAATCGGAATCATTTCAACAACTCCGGCGCGCGCTCAAGAAAAGCGCATCTGATCAATGAAACATTAATTCAACGGGCCTGCCGCTCGCTCGACTTCGCGCAAGAGCGCCCCGCTCCGCACAAGCTTTTCAGCCTCTTGTATGTCCAGATGGATTTCTCCATCCTTATCGTTTTCGCGTTGGTTTATATGTTCGCGAATAAAGTTGTAAGCCGCCTCAGTTCCCACGCCCGGCGTTTCTCCCTGTCGCGCTCTCAGTCCAAGCGCCTGCGCCGCCGAGAGCACTTCGATGGCTATTATGGACTGAACATTTTCGAGAACCTGCCTTGCCTGCCGAGCCGCTATCGAACCCATGCTGTTGTGATCTTCCTGATTGGAAGAGGTCGGTATGGAGTCGCCGCTTGCCGGGTGGATCAATACTTTATTTTCGGACGCGAGCGCCGCCGCAGTGTATTGCGCTATCATCATTCCCGTATTTAATCCGCATCGCTCTATTAAATATGCAGGCAGCCCGAAATTTTCATTCTTGTTCATCAATCTCGCAGTGCGTCGTTCTGAGATATTTCCAAGCTCGGCAACAGCGAGGCCGAGAAAATCCATCGCCAGCGCGACCGGCTGCCCATGAAAATTTCCGGCAGAAAATGATTCCGAAAACTCTGGCAGGATCAAAGGATTGTCTGTTGCCGAGTTGATTTCTGTTTGAAGCGTTTGCCGCGCGAACTCAATCGCTTCGCGCGACGCGCCATGCACTTGAGGCATGCAACGCAATGAATATGCGTCCTGCGTCTTTAACTCATTCACAGGGCTATCTATCAACTGGCTGCCTGCAATCATCGCATTGATGTTGCTGGCGCAATTGATTTGCCCTGAGTAAGGCCGAAGTTTGTGCAGAGCAGAGTTAAAAGCCGCGCTCCTGCCTTTCACTGCTTCCAGGCTCATAGCTCCGGCGATGTCGGCTGTCTTCGCCAGATTTTCAGCGTCCACAATCGCTAAAGCTCCGATGCCTGTCATAAACTGTGTTCCGTTAGTCAACGCAAGCCCTTCTTTCGCCTTGAGCGAAACTGCTTCGATACCGGCTCTGCGCAAAGCCTCAGCGCCTGAAATCCGCTCGGATTTATATATGGCTTCGCCTCTGCCAATCAGAACCAGCGCCATATGAGATAAAGGCGCGAGGTCGCCGCTCGAACCGACAGAGCCTATAGAAGGAATCAGCGGGTGAACGTGCTTGTTGAGCATTTCCAAAAGCCGTTCCACAACCTCTACGCGGATGCCGGAATATCCTTTGGCTAATGCATTGCTGCGCAACAGCATCATTGCCCTGACGGTTTCTTCGGGCAGCGCTTCACCGATGCCTGCCGAGTGGCTGAGTAAAATATTCTCCTGCAACTGCTCGACATCTTCCGCCGGGATGATCTCGTTTTGAAGCGAGCCGAAGCCTGTAGTTATGCCGTAGATGGTCTTCTTTTCGGCGACCCACTGCTCGATCAATCTGCGCGAGCGGATCATTTTCTCTTTGGCTTGTTCAGCCAATTCAACCCTTTGGAAATTTCTAGCTACAGCGATTATGTCTTCGAGCTTCAG
>DATEKX010000623.1:0-4314 GCA_035277165.1 Blastocatellia bacterium
ACAGGCTATCAGAATTGCGCGAGGTCTTTGATGGCTGACATTATGTCATCCACCTGCGGCAATATCGCGTCCTCCAGATCAGGGTGATACCCGACGAAGGTGTCGAGCGCGGCAACTCTTCGCACAGGCGCATCCAGATAATCGAACAACTCGTCTGCGATGCGCGCAGCAATCTCGGCCCCATATCCCCACGAGATCGCGTCTTCGTGAACGATCAATGCTCGGCTGGTCTTCTGAACAGACTGGCTGATTGCTTGCCAGTCATAAGGGCTTAACGAACGCAGATCAATAACCTCTACGCTCAAGCCGTGCTCTTCGGCCTTGTTCGCCGCAACTATCGAACGCTGAACAGTCGCGCCGTATGTGATGATTGACAGGTCTTTGCCTTCGCGCACCACTTTTGCCTTGCCGAACGGAACCATGTAATCAGGCCCCGGATACGGGCCTTTGTTGTAGGTCTGGCGATAAAGATGTTTGTGCTCTAAAAACATCACAGGGTCATCTGAGCGAATCGCAGTGCGAAGCAATCCATTAGCGTCCAAAGCATTCGACGGCATCACGACGTGAATGCCCGGCGTGTGAGTGAATAAAACTTCGCTGCATTGACTGTGATAAATCGCGCCTTTGATGTATCCGCCTATCGCCACACGAATCACCATAGGGTCTTTGAAATCGTTGTTCGAGCGCCAGCGAATCAGAGGCACTTCGTTCCTCAATTGATGCATCGCGGGCCAGATGTAATCGAAGAACTGAATCTCAGCAATAGGTTTCAGCCCGCGCGTCGCCATGCCTGCGGCGCGCCCGATGATGTTGGCTTCCGCAAGCGGCGAATTGAACACTCGCGCGCCGCCGAACTTTCGCTGCAAATTGATTGTCGCCTTGAAGACGCCGCCTTTGCCTTTCACGTTTTCAAGATTCTGTTCGCGGCTGCAATCGGCCACGTCTTCGCCAAACGCGACTATCCGATCATCGCGAACCATCTCGTCGTGCAGGCAAGCGTTGATCAAATCAATCATCGTCTTGCGGTCTGTGGATTCCGGCAGCAATGCTTCGGTGTCGAAATCTTTGGATGTCGGGTCAACGTCAGGCGAATAGACGTAAACGGCTGCAGACTCTTTCGCAGGCTTCGCTGCTGCGACCGCCCTGTCAGCCGCCTCGTTTATTTCTTCGTCAATCTCTTCGGCAATGCCTTTAAGTTCCTGCTCGGTCGCAAGCTCTTCTTCAACCAGAAAGGTTGCAAACGTGCGCGTAGGGTCGCGCTGGACTTCGGTTTCGAGTTCGCCTTCGGGGCGATAAAGCGTTTCGTCATCAGAAAGCGAATGCGAGTAACGTCTTATGACGTGCGCGTGAACGAGCGCAGGCCCGCGCCGTTCGCGGCAATGTTGAACCGCCCGCTGAATTACTTTGTAGCTGGCAAGCAGGTCACAGCCGTCAACTTCCTGAATGAAGAGGTCTGGAAATCCGCTCACAAGTTTCGATATGCTGCCGCCCGCCGTTTGCACTTCGACCGGGACAGAGATCGCGTAGCCGTTGTCTTCGATCAGGTAAAACACAGGCAGTTTCAAAGTGCATGCCGTGTTGAGCGATTCAAAGAACTCGCCTTCGCTCGTCGTCCCGTCGCCAGCCGATACGTAAACGATTGAATCAGGCTGATAGCCCGCGATAAGCTCCTGCGGGTTGCCGATCAAGTCTGCGCGATACGCGGCTTCGGCGCAGCCCACTGCTTGAAGGAACTGCGTGCCAGTAGGCGAAGATTGTGTAACGATGTTGAGTTTTTTGCTGCTCCAATGACTCGGCATCTGGCGACCGCCTGAGTTAGGGTCGCTCGCCGCGCCCGTGGCTTGCAGAAACATATCGGTCGGCGTCATCCCCAGCGCCAGACAAAGCGCGCGGTCGCGATAGTACGGATAGAACCAGTCATAGCTCGGTTTCAGCGCAAGCCCCGCAGCAACCAGAACGGCTTCGTGCCCCGCGCCGGAAATCTGAAAATAGGTTCTATTCTGCGCCTTGAGTTGAATCTCTTTGTCGTCCACTCGCCGCGACATATACATCAAGCGATAAATCTTGAGCATCGTGTCGCGGTCAAGCCCGTGATATTTGTCAACCTGCGGTTGAACTGCCATCACTCCTCCAATTGCAGATTGAAATTTCAAATTTGAAATCTCAAATCCGATATTATTTCATTGATGCTGCCGAAACGGGGTTGTATTCAGTAATGTATCCCGCAATCGCAGATGCCGCCACAGTGTAAGGCGATGCAAGATACATCTGACCGGGGCCGCTGCGGCCCGGAAAGTTGCGGTTCTGCGCGCTGATTACCACTTGCGTCTTCAGCGTGCTCACGCCGGGACCGGCGTTTATGCAAGCGCCGCAACTCGGCTCGATTATGTGCGCTCCGACCCGGTTAAAAACGTCAATGTAGCCTTGCTGCTCAGAGTAGTCGCGCACTTCCTGCGAGCCGAACTGGATGAAGCATTGCGTTTCAGGATGCACGCGCTGGCCGCGAGTCAGCGCATCGCGGAAGACGCGCGCGTACATATCCATGTCTTCTTTCTTGCCCGCAGTGCACGAGCCGCCATAAGCGATGTCCACCTTGACCGGCTCTTCGAGTTCATCAACGAACATCCCGTTGCCGGGATCGCCCGGCGTTGCAATCATCGGGCGAAGTTCGCTTGCGTTGATGTCTATCGTAAGCGAGTACTGGGCATCCGCATCGCTTTGCATCTGGTCGCACATCTGCTCAGCGTCAGCGCGCGCAAGTCCGCGCTCGACTAAAAACTCAACCGTCTTTTCATCAGCCGCGACAATGCCCGTAAAGCCGCCGACTTCGGCAGCCATGTTAGTCATAGTTGCGCGCTCGTCAATGCTCAAATCCCGAACGGCTTCGCCCGTGTACTCGATTATACGGCCAATCGCGTCGCCGTTTCGCACAAAGGCTGTGCGGAGTATTTCGAGCATGAAATCTTTCGCCGTGACGTTTTCAGGCTTGCTCCCGCTGACGCGAACGCGCACCTGTTCGGGCACGCGGACGCGAACGTCTTTCGTTATCCACGAATTGAAAACATCGGTCGTGCCTACCCCGAACGCAATGCAACCCACTGCGCCAGCGTGCGGAGTATGAGAATCACTGCCGATGATAATTTGACCCGGCAGCGCGTAGTTTTGAAGTATCAGGCTATGACAGATCGCTTCCGACCCTTTGCGGTCGCGGAGCGCGCCGTGCAGGCGGATGTTCTGTTTGCGCGCGAAACTTTCCTGCTTGCGAACAAGTTCGTGCGCCAGGTCGAGCAGCCCCATCGCTTTTCTTTCAGGCGGCATCACGTCGTCGAGAAAAGTCAGGTGATCCTGAAAGAAGTAGATTGACTGCGGGTCGTTTACAGGTTCGTCGCCCACAAGCTGCTCGTAAAAGATCGCGGCCATCGGCGTGACGTATTCGTGGCTGAAGCGTATGTCTGTGCGAACGAACCCTGTGTCGCCGGGTTTGACTGCAGTGACGCCGATTGCGTTTTTCGAGAGATCGGTTACGAAATGTCGAGCGAATATTTTTTCAGCAAGCGTCATGGGGCGGCGCTCGGTTGTGATTTCGGGAAGCGAGACTTTGCCTTGAAGCCGCGCGACGTTGAACGGGAACAGACCGCCGTATTCGATTATCTGCCGCGTGATTTCATCTTCGCCGCGCGTGAACTCTTCAAGCGGTATCTCTTCACCGGCTGCGATTCGGTTGATTAAATCAAAGTTGGTCGAAGCAAGCAGCCCGAGGTTCTGGCAGTTCTGCTTGTAGATGCGCTCTATGTTTTCGGCGATGACGCAGCGAATGCCCGCAGCGATTTCGGCATAAGGCGATTGTTCGCGGCTCGACCCCTTGCCGCGCCGCTTGCCTGAGACTGAAACGACGAAGCCGCCGTTTTTGACATCATTGCGCTTGATTGGAAACTCGTCGCCGCACTTGAGGCCGATGTAGACGAACTCGCCCAGCGTTTCATCGAAATGATAGCAGATGTAAGCAGGCGTGATTTCGTCCGTAGATATATCGTTTCTGAGCGGCGGAATGTTTGCAGGGTCTAAATCATTGCCTTCGAGTTGCGCTCTTATGAGCGCGGCGTCTTCGGCAAGAAAAAGCGTGCGGCCTTCGAGTTGGACTTTCGCGGGGCGTTTTTCGACCTTGCGAGTTAACAGGCTCTCAATCATCAAGGGCACCTCTATGAAATATAAATTCCGAATCAGTAACTATACATAAGTCTTATCCGACTATAAGTTTTATTTTAACCTCAGCCGCGCAGTTTTACAAAGAAGCCGATTCACCACCGCAGATGC
>DATEKX010000624.1:0-16834 GCA_035277165.1 Blastocatellia bacterium
AAGCTGATCGAGCACAAAGAATATATAAGGCAGCACGGCGATGATTTGCCAGAGATTCGTGATTGGAAATGGAATAGCTAAACCGAAAGAAGCTTTTTCACCGCAGAGATGCCGCAGGACGCAGAGGCGGCGCAGAGGTTATGCAACTATATAAATCTCTGCGTAATCTCTGCGTCCTGCGGCATCTCTGCGGTGATTGACTCCTTTGTCAAAGTGGAGGTGAATGTAAATGAAGCGCATCATATCGGCCTGTCTCATTCTGCTGGCGTTTCAGATTGCCGCCGCGCAACAGGCGCAATCTAATCCGCAGCTTATGCCCGTGAAGGTCAAACAGAAGTGGGGCTATGCCAACAAAAAAGGCAGGCTGATGATTCCGCCGCAGTTCGATATTGCGCTTCCATTCAGTGATGGACTCGCGCGCGTGGGTCTCGCGGACAAAGAGTCATCCAAAGATAAAACTCTCAGTTACAAGTGGGGGTATATTGATGAAAGCGGCCACGTAGTCGTCGAATTGCAATACTCAGTTCTGCGCGATTTCTCTGAGGGTCTTGCGGCAGCCGCCGTGCCAAACACTGATGACAAGGAGAAAAGGTCTTATAGGGACAGGTTGCTTCACAACCTTAAATGGGGCTACGTTGACAGAAGCGGCCAGATCGTCATCCCGATGAAGTTTCTAAATGCGGGAGATTTCTCAGAAAACCTGGCTCATGTTGATGTTGGAATGCAGAGCGGGTCAATGTGCGGAAGACCGAGCAAGTTTGGCTACATAGACAAAACAGGCGCGTTTGTCATTGAACCAGCTTTCGCTCACGCGGAGCCTTTTCGTAACGGTCAAGCGCGAGTCTCTATCGGTCGGGTTTGCTATGTAGGCAGATGTCTTTGCTGCGCGCCTCGTTTTTTCGGCAGCTACGGGCATATAGATAAGCAAGGCATATTTACGAATGACAAACCGACCGAAAGCCAGGAGCAAGCCCCTTGTTATGACAACTGATGAGATGAAATTACAGGAATTTCTTTACTTCCGAACTGACTAGTAATAAGCTTGGCGAGCCTCAAACTGAAATTCGGGAGTGGGAGATCATGAACACGAACAACTCGCTATTGAAATCCGCTTTCTTACTTGTTGCTATACTGGGTTCTTCCATACTGCTCTACAAAGCATCGGCATCAGCCGACAAAGCCAAATCCAATCCGCCGATTCGACTCGCCCAATTGAGCGATAGTGTCAGCATACACTCAAACACTCGCGTCACTCCTTCTATCAGCGTTAGCAACGGTCGCGACCTGATAACCGATTATGAAGGAACCGAGCGGGCTTGTGCTGCGCTGCAAAACAATCTGGCTTCACCCGCAGCCTTGGCCTCTGCTGATTTTGACGAAGACGGCGTGCCGGATTTGATCTGCGCGTATAGAGCGCCGGACGGCGGCATCATCGCTTTGCATAGAGGCAATCAAGATGCGGTCTATCCTAACACCTCGCAGGCGCAGCGGCGCAAAGCCGAAGGCCAATTCACTGATGCTCCTTTTCTCTCTGCCGCAAAAGTATTCGAGTTGCCGCAAGCGCCCGATTTCGTCGGCGCAGGAGATTTTGACGCAAACGGCCATCAGGATTTAATCATAGCTTCGCGCGGAAGCAATACGCTCTTCATATTGGAGGGAGATGGAAAGGCTAATTTCGGCGCAACGAAAAGAATCGAACTGCCGGGCGCGGTGACTGCGCTTGCGACAGGAGAGGTGAATCGGGCCGATGGACTGGAGGACATAGTTGTCGGTATTCTTGCAGCCGATGGCCCGAAGGCGCTGGTGTACGAAAGCCCGGAAGGGGCTTCCAGAGCCATTCCTGAGGCATTCAACCTATCTGCTGAGGCTACTGTTCTGGCACTCGGAAGACTGGATGATGATTACCTGATGGATTTCGCTGTCGCAGCAGGTAAAGAAGCGCTCGTCGTATATGGTAAAGACGATAAAGAAAAACAAGCTCGCGTCCGTCAGCGCCGCTTTGCTTCCGCTGTCAGATCAATCGCGATGGGCAGTTTCATTGATAAAGATAGACCGAGCCTTGCCGTCTTAACCGGCGACGGCGCTCTGCATCTGCTCGGTCAATCCGAGGCAAAAAAGAAGAATCAAAAAAAGAGCGATCAGATAAACAAATGGAAGGATCAATCTTTAGCCATAAACTCGCACTCGACAGAACTGGTGCGAGCGCGCCTGTCGTGTGCTCAGACCGACAGCCTCGTAGCGATAGATTCAACCGCCCGTCAAATGCAGATCATCGCAGATGATCCATACGTTCAGAATCAAAGCAAAGCAAATTCTGCAATTGCTTCTCGCAAAGTTGCTGCGTTTGATGTCGAGGGCATTCCTGTAGCTGCGCTCCCCATAAGACTGAATCGAAGCGCGCTCGACAATCTGGTGATTTTAAGAAGCGGTCAGACGAGCCCGTCCGTGATGACGCCGCAGGTGGAGATGACCTTCACCGTAATCACTACGAGTCCGGTAGGCGCAGGCTCATTGGCCGAAGCTATAAATAATGCCAACACCAATCCGGGGCTGGACAACATCGTTTTCAATGTGGGAGCTGGCCCCATCACGATTAACCTCAACGGGGCTCTGCCTTCCATAGCAGACCCGACGGTAATTGATGGAACTACGCAGCCGGGCTTTACAGGCAATCCCATAGTCGAGCTAAACGCGACAAACCCAAGCAATGGCTTGAGCATAACGGCAGGAGGCACAACGGTGCGAGGGTTTGTCATCAACCGCTTTGGGGGCTTTGGGATTAGTTGTGGCGCTAGTAATAATAATTTAATTCAGACGAATTTCATCGGCACCGACCTTAGCGGCGCGGCGGTATCAGGAACCAACGGTGTCGGAATCTTTATTCAGGACGGCGACAATAACACTATAGGAGGCGCGAACGTAAATGCTCGGAATATCATATCGGGCACAGGAAACGCTATTCAATTCAACGGGACTGGCATTAACGTTCAGAACAATTTTATCGGCACGGACTTAACCGGCGGCGTCGAGTTGGGCAACAGCCTGGGGTTTAACGGCGTAGGAAACAATATCACCATCAGGAGCAACATCATCTCAGGCAACACCTCGGGCGGCATCCTGATTTTCCTCTCATCCGGCTCGATCATACAGAGCAATCTCATTGGCACCGATATATCAGGCACGCTGAATTTTGGCAATGGCGAAGAAGGAATTGACATAGAAGAATCGCAAGGCACACTCATCGGCGGAACCGCGCCGGAAGCGGGCAACGTCATATCGGGCAGCGCACAAGAAGGCGTTGAAATCTTCGGCGGGTCAACGGGGAATCTGCTGCAAGGCAACCTGATCGGCACAAACTCGTCGGGCACTAATGCAATCCCTAACGTCCTGGCTGGAGTATTCATTAACGGCGCGAACGGCAATACCATTGGCGGCACTATCGCCGCAGCGCGCAACGTCATATCGAACAATGTGGACAGGGGCGTAACTATTATAGGCAATGGGAACTCTGTGCAGGGCAATTTCATCGGCACGGATGCATCAGGGACAGGCATCTTGGGAAACAAGCTTGGAGGTATGCTTATAGTCGGCTCGAATAATCTTGTTGGGGGAGCGGCGGCAGGAGCGCGTAATATCATCTCCGGCAACAATCCTGATGGCGTGCAGATTGCCGGGGCAGGGTCGAGCAACAACGTCATTCAAGGTAATTTTATCGGCACGGATGTGAGCGGGACTGCCGACCTCGGCAACGGGCGCGTTGGTGTTTTGATTAGCCTTGCCGCGACCAACAATACTGTCGGCGGAACCAGTGATGCCGCGCGCAATGTTATTTCGGGCAACGAAGACATCGGCATACAAATAGCCAACGGCGGCACAAGCAACAATATGGTTCAAGGTAACTTCATCGGCACGGATGCGAGCGGTACTTTTGCCTTAGGCAATAGCAGTGATGGTGTTGAAATCAACTTCGGCGCGTCCGGCAATACTATAGGAGGGCTGGCTTCCAATGCAGGCAATGTCATAGCCTTCAACGGCGCTAATGGAGCAGAGGTGGTTTCAGGAACCGGCAACTCTATTTTGTCAAATTCCATCTTCTCAAACTCGCTTCTCGGAATTGATCTCGGCGGTGACGGAGCGACGCCGAACGATGGGGGTGATGCAGACGCAGGCGCTAACAACCTGCAAAACTTTCCTCAGTTGATTTCGGCCACAGTCTTTCTTTCCAGCACGATCATACAGGGAACATTCAACGGCGCGCCCAACACTACGTTCACGCTACAGTTTTTCTCGAACGCTGACTGCGACGATTCGGGTTTTGGTGAGGGCAAGCAATTGATCGGCACGCGAACCATCCAAACCGATGCGGGTGGCAACGCAACCATCAGTTTCTCGTTCCCCGGCGCGTTCAGTCTCCCCGTGACGATGACGGCTACAGACCCGTCAGGCAACACTTCGGAATTCTCTAAGTGCGCGCCTGACATAACAGGACTTGATCTGGCAATCAGCAAGACCGCTTCGCCGGGCGTTGTCAAACCCGGCGATACGCTGACGTATAAGATAACAGCGATCAATAACGGCCCGACTTTAATCAGCAATGTAACTGTTCTGGATAGCTTGCCGAACTCTGTATCATTCGTTTCCTGTTCTGCAACAGGCAGTGGAGTTTGTCTCGGTTCAGGCAATGATCGCAGTGTCACGTTCGCGGCGCTGCCTGCAGGCACATCGGCGACGATAACGTTTGTGGCTACTGTGAAAACGCCTTTGCCGAACGGCACGCTGATCAGCAACACAGCCACTATCAATTCGTCCGCGCCAGAAGACAACTCCGCCAATAACACGGCGACGGTGACCGTTATAGTTTCTGACGCGCCGCCCGCGATCATCTGTCCGGGCAACATCATTAGAAACGCCGACGCAGGCAAATGTCTGGCTGTCGTCGAATATCCTGTGCCAACTGTCAACGACACTTTGCTCGGCGCAGTTATAATCTGCTTGCCGCCTTCAGGCTCTACTTTTCCGGCAGGCGTTACAACTGTCAATTGCGTCGCGAGCAATGAAAAAGGCCAGACCGGCAACTGCGCTTTTACTATAACGGTCAACAGCCCTGCATCGGCGCGAGTCACGCTTGAAAACAATGTTACGTCGCTCAGTTTCGGCCCCGCCGAAGCCAGTAGAAAAACCAAGAAGCCGCCGAAAAACTGCGATTGCGACAGCACATTCACGATAGAAAACATTGGCTGCGCGACGATCAACCTGGCGCTCGATTCGATCATGCGCACGGGAAGTGATGTCACAAACGGAAAGATCACCAATCCTGATGACAGCAAGCTATTCTCTGTCAAGCTCATCAATAATCAATCGGAGACGGATCTCGGCGTTGGCGCAGTTGTATCCATTCCGACGGGACAGTCGCGCAGTTTCCGCGTGTTGTTCAAACCGGGAATTCCCGTTTCAACCGGCAAGACGACCGGGCTTGCGGCAGCCGATGTTCTGCCCGATGTAATAACGTCGAAGATAACTTTCAAGCAAAACGGCATCGAGCCGATTGTGGTGAATCTGATCGGGCGCGTATCAGGAGATGTGCGGCTGATAGACCCCGACGACGCGCGCCAGCCCAAGCGCGTTGTGTTCACGAAATCAGGCAACGAGTTCACAGTCATAATTGGCATATTCGACGCCGATCTGAATGTCAATCTCGCGAGGTTCGAGTTTCTGGACGGCAACGGGCAACTGGTCGAACAGGCATTTGACGTAGACCTGACTCAACCGATCAGCCAGAGCAATATAATTAAAGGCCAGAGCTTCGTTGTTACGCAGAAGTTCACAGGCGCCGCGAGCCACTCGGAAGTCGCAAGCGTGCGGGTGCGAGTATCTGACCCGCGTTCAAGCGACACGGTGACGGCGCAATTGGCGGCGAGCGCCGCATCAGCGCAGTCACTACAAAACTCTGCGAGGCGCGTGGTCGTTTTGCCGGTCAGAAGATTCGAGTCGCTTCCGTAAATTTAAAAGAGGCGACCACAGTGGTCGCCTCTTTTAAGTTACGCGAATTGTATCCGCAGTCAGATCATTCCCTCAGAGTAGGGCTGTGGCACCTCTGGCAAGTTTGTGCGTAATCGTGGCAGACGAAACAACTGCGCTGGTTGACTTGCGCCAGAAAACGATGCCCGCCGTTCACAAAAGCATTTATAGGATTATGACTGCGCGGTCGTTGATCGTGACAGCGTATGCAGAAATCGGATTGATGACAGACTGTGCAGTTCATTCGATTCATCGCAGCCATGCGCCCGTGCAGGTCGCTGCGCCATCTTATCGTGTGCGACTTCGGCTGCATTACGCTGTGGCATTCGTTGCAATTGCCGCCTGACGGGCGCGGCCTCTCTTCGGTTCTCGCAACCGATTCCATGCGCACACGTGGGCTTGAAACGAATTCGTGGCAGAAGGCGCACTTGGCATCCGTCGCGCGAGCGGCGTCGGCGTGACGCGTGCGAAATGCAGCCGTGTGATCGAATGGCCTTTCTGTCAAAGTGTGATTGCGAGGCTTGCGCCCGGCTGTGATCTCTGTGTGACAGACTGAACACTTGCTGATTCGATACTCGTCGCGCGTACGACTGGATTCGTGGCACATCGTACAATCCCACATCGAAGGTATGTTGAGTTGTGCGATGGAAGTCTTTTGATCTATGCCGGTGTGACAGGTCTCGCAGCTTATTCCGTGATTGCGGTCATCGGTCAGGTGTTTCGTATGCGAGAACTTCAGATCTCGCCCCATCATCGTGTTGCCCGATGACGACGCCGGATTACTGACATCAACGATTTGAGCCTGCGGCTCGCCGCGAGTTATCCGCGCGTTATTCGGGTCCATGATAAAGCGACGGACTTTATGATAGTTGGGATTGTTCTGCTCTTTCGATTGATGACAACCCAGACAGTCTGCATTCTTCGCGTCTGCGCCGAGATGCGGTTTGATCGCGGGTATCGAGTGACAGACGGCGCATTCTTTGTGAGCCGGGAACGTGGCTTTCTCGCCGCTAGGTTCGAATTTATGGCAGATGTCGCAATCGGCCCTGCGCCCTACGACCTGCGTCACCTTGCCTTTGACGTTAAGGTGAAGCTTGTGCGAAAAGTCGAACAGGATCGCGCTCGTCTTTTCATAATTCGGGAACTTGGTCATCCCCGGCATTTGATCCTGCGAAACGTTCGTGTGGCAAACAGTACAGAATTCTTTCTTGGGTATCTGCGGCTCGAACCATTGCTGGTGGCACGTATTACACGAATCGTGTCCGGGTCGCCCGAGCGTCGCTTCTCCTTCAGCCGTTGGCTTATGACAGCCCGTGCAGTCCAGCCCCGCTTTCAAGTGTTGATCGTGACTGAACAGCGAGGTTTTGGGCGCGGGCGCCTGGGCGGCCACTTCTTCGCCGAATAACCAGAATGAAAGATTCAGCAATCCGACAAATGCGAAGAGTGTCACGACGATGAATTTGAGTCTCTCGCTACCAGTCCTATTCATGTCTTAGCGTCTTCCTTCGTGTGCGCTTACAGTCAGCGATTGAATCTCCACTCGAAGCGAACTCTGAACTGTTGAGTGTAATCAATATCAGGGTTCAGAAATGCCAGCTCTCTATCAAAGCCGTATTCGAGCAGCACTTTATAATTTCTCGCAATGCGCCATTTGACGCCCGCCGTGTAGCCTGTCGTGTCAGCGCCGTCGAGGCTTATCAATCGGCTCTGCGTATCGAATCGGCGATAAAACAGTCCGCCCTCAAGCGTCAGGCGACTGTTCAAAAAATGATAAGCTCCGTTCGCATAAACTTCGTGGAACGACTTCTCGCCCTCGCGAGATATGTCAAAGAAGAACTGCGCGTTTTCAGGATTATCCCGGCTCAGGTGGCGATAGCGATATTCGCTTCCGACCTCGAAGGCAGAGCTGGGAAAGTAATCTGCGTTGACGTGAAACTCCTGGAACGAATTATCGAACGGGCCTTCTTCATCTCTGTCGTTCACTTTGCGAATCCATGCCGTTCCGCCAACTGCGAATTTCTGCGTCAAGTAACGATAGCCGTCAACGTAGAATTGCGTGTAGGGATTTATTTGAAATAGATTCAACCTGCCGTTTCCGTTAAACGCCTCGCCCGTCGGCGGCAAAGGAAAGAAGCGGAAGAAAATCTGATTCTCGGGGTTTCGAGCGAACGCGCGAAAAGATTGATCGTAGAAGAAGTCGTTGCTCGACAGCTTTTGCAAGAAATTGAAATTGATGCGCGTCTTGCCTGCGGGCGGCAAATAGTGAGCGCCTATGTTCAAGTCAACAGGGTGCTCGTCAATCATGAACAGGCTGCCGTCTAAAATCCACGACTCGCCAAGCCCGTGACGGACTTCGAGATTATGACTGTTATCAATGTAGTGAAGGAAATCGTATCTGATAGTAGTTCGCTCGCCAGCCCTGAAAAGGAAATTCCCGCCCCCGACGCCGCGCTCCTGCGGGTCTGAGTAGAATGTGGCGCGCCGCCCGCCGTAAACATCAAGCTCGAATTTAGGGTTATTGATGCTGAATGTCGCTCCGTCCATTCTGACAGATGTTCCGGCGCTGTAAACATACTGGCGACCGGCTCTGATGCTGAACTGAGACGACCTGTTATCAGAGAGGAAGCCTCTGACATCTGTGTAAAAAGTGAGAGGCTCGAAAAGTCTGCGCTGGCGAAATGCGTCGCGGATGCCTATGAAAGGCGAAGCTTCGGTCGTGCCGTCAATATCGGCTGAATATCGAAACGAAACATTAGCATCGAAGCGGAGTCTTTCAAATCCAAAATCCTTTATGGTAGCCGATGCGTAACCGACGAACTGTTCGTCGTTCGGCTCGAACGCGCTGGGCACAAAAAATATCGGAGCATCGGGCACAGAGAAAGGCGGCACGGGATTCGGAAATTGAAGCGCGAGCGATGGCTTGCCCGTATACTTGATTTCGTCGCGGCGGTATTCGGACATGAAGTAAAGGCTTAGAGAACCGGGCCGACTCTGATCGTTTGAAAGCTGAGGCGCAGCCGTGTTCAAAATATTCGCGCTCGGCTTTTCGGCTTCGGGTTTAGGGATTTCAACGACAGGCGGCGCGGCCAGACGCGATGAAACCAATCGCGGCCTTGTTGCGAGAAGCAGGTTTTTATCGGCGTTTGCTGGCTGCGAAGTTTCGGCGGATGAAGATTCCGACGCATCCAATTCGATTTTCACGCCGTCTTTTGCGTCCTGCTTCGACTCGCTCTTATTATCGCCGTACACGATGGCGCTCAGAGGCGCAGAGCACAAGCTTGTAATCACAAGCGCCAGAGATATTAGACACGCGCATCGTGAGAATTTATTGCTCATCAGCCTTCCTCGCAAAAACATTGCTTAAAACATATCGTAGGGGCTGCCCGGATCGCCGATAGGCGATGATTTGTCATCATTCGGGCAGCCACGATGGCTGCCCCTACACTTAGTCAATCTTGTTTCTCTTCCGGTATCGGAAGAGGCTAATTGAAATCGCGGTCATCATCGTCATCATCATCGCAGCGATTCCGAGAGTTTGATCGTGGCTGTGACTTCCTGCGACAACAGCACGCTCTTTCTTGTGACGGTTCTGAAGCGCGGCGTGCTCAGGGATGTCAGGAACCGAGTTTGTGCTGAGTGATTGAAAGACGATGTTACCGAGGCCGTTGCCTTTGTCGTCAGATGTTCCCTGCTCGACGACGACATTGACTTTGCGCATCTTGTCCATATCGGCTCGACTCAAAGCGCCTGCCCCGACAGCCGTGCTGTCGCGCAATGTGCGACCGCTTGAATCTGCCAGCTTATCCAACTGGCGACCACGCGCTATGCGCAGCAACCGCTGGCCTGCGCTGACAGGGAACGTGGTTATTTGTAAAGTCGCCTGGTTTCCATTGATCTTGACGTTGGCGCGATCAAAAGGAGTCAACGGGTCTCTGAGCGCGAGCGTCAGGTTGAAATTCGTTTGAAACACCGGATCAAGCGCGTTTGTTGGGAATGCGCTCGAATTAAACAACCGCTCCCTTATGTCGCGGAAGTCCGTGACGTTGACCGCGCGCAATCCGTTCTTACCGTCGGAAACCATAGCGAACGTTCGGAAAGGAACGACTGCCATCGCAACCGATTCCGCATCGTCGATTGGATCATTCCCGCCGTTGCGCTCGCCGTTGGTTATTGTCGTAAGCAACTGCGGCTGCGCGGGGACTGTGATGTCAATGATGCGAAGACCGTGTTGGCCATCGGCCAGATACATACGGTTGTCTGCATAATCAAGGCCGCGAGCTTGATTAATCACTCCGCCCGGATTGAACGTAGTGACGAGCTTCGGATCGAGTTCGTTGCTTATATCAATGACGGCCATTCCGTTATTGCCGTTGGCTACGAACGCAAATGCGCCGTACACCGCAACGTCGAGCGCGTTGCCTCCGGTGTTGATCGTTCGGACGATTTGAGGATTGTTCCTGTTGCTCACGTTAACGACGGTCAAACCGGCTGTGCCATCGGCTACAAAGAGGAAATCGCCCTCTATGCGAACTTTATTCGCGGTTCCCGGCGTATCTACCTGCCCGACAATCTGCGGCCCTGCGGTGAAGATTTCGTGTATGCGCACGACCTTGATTCCGGCCTGCCCGTCGGCTACGTAAACGAACTCGTCGGAAAGATCGCTGCTTACTACATCAACGCCTAAAGCGTTCGTCGTCGGCACCGTTGCGACAAGAGTTGGGCCGAGATTCTTTCGTATGTTTTCAGCCGCAGCATTCGGGTCAGCAAACTCTGCGGCGCGCTCGGTCTTTGCTATCTGCGCCCCGTCGCGTGCTGTTGCTAATACGATCTTGAGTCCGCCCGCGCCATCGGCGACAAATACGAGGTCGGCTCCGCGTATCGCATGGTCTTTCGCAGTGTAGTTGCGAATAAATGCTGTATCGCGCGGGTCTGTGAAAGACGCGCCGTCCTGCGTCGCATCAAATTCGACTTTGCGCAGTTTCGTTGTGCCGTCCGCGTTGTTGTCTACGTTGAATCCGGGGAAGACGTTGTTGACGAGCTTCTTCACATTCGGAGCGGCATTATCAACAATGAGCGCGGTTTCCTTCTTGATGTCCATCATCAACAGTGAAGGCGTAGGCCCCTGAAGCGGCGCAAATACCCAGTCGCCTATGTCATGGTAGCGGCCTGTTCCCAGACCGTAACTGCCCGCAAGAATATTGTTGTTAGTGATATTGCCGTTGCCATCTCGAAGCGTATGGCACGAATCGCAATCTTTCGTCTCCTTCAACCGCACAGTATGCGGCATGTAAGGATTCATCGTAGAGCCTGAGCGCGGGCGATCTCCTGTAACCAGATCATGCGTTGTCGCCGTAAAGCTGGTGTTTTCAACCAGCGTGTCGCCGTTCGGGCCGCCGACGCTGACGTTCAACTCCATGATCGAGCGGAACGGCATCAGCTTGTTGAACTCGGTATTCCCGTTCGTGCCCATCACGAAAGGCGAGCGCACGATTCCGAAGAAGAAGAAATTGGGATTCGGGACGAACTTCTGCCCCATCCATATCTCCATCATCTGCTGATCGTCTCGCCTCGGCGTGCCGTCAACCTTCAGCGTTTCACCCGCGACCACTTTCGGGAAATAATCCTGCGAGTAGTGGCAGGCAAAGCATTGAGGCGTTGCGGCATTATGACAGGTGTAGCATTCGAGCTTGCCCTCTTTTCTGCTCTTGTTGAGGTGCGCGAACTCTTTCTTATCTGAAAGCGACTTCTGGCCCATCGCTTCAAAAGCGTCCTGGTTGAAATGCGGGCCTCCGCGTTTGATCGCTTCTTTGACCTGCGGGATTCGCCAGAACAGTCCGTCTCTCACGCGCGAACGCTGGATGCGCGACCCGTCCGGTTGAATCTCGAAAAACGGCGTGCCGTTTTCATCCATAGATTGACGCAGGTCGTTGCCCCCGTTCGGGCCTGAGGTGACGAGCGTGCCGAGCTTCTTCGGCGTGCCGTGGCAATCCTCGCACTCTATTTCTATCGTGTCCCAGTTGCGCGTGTAGATGTTGCCGTCGCCATGAAGGTCTTGATAGAAATGGCAATCAATACACTCCATGCCCTTTTCGAGGTGAATATCCATCAATCGGACTGCCCCGGTCGCGCCGCCGTACATTATTCGCATCTGGCGACCGTCCTGCGCATCCGAGCGTTGAAGGCGGTCTGGTATGTCCAACATACCGTTGCCGTTTTTGTCTTCGCCAGCATCCAACACGCCATCGTTGTCTAAGTCTTCAGAGACATCTTCTCCGCTGCCGTAGCCGCTCGCATCTTTGACAACATTGCCTGCCTTGTCGGTCGTGACAAAGTTGTCGAACATATTGACTTTCGTTCCCCGGCTATTGGTGAACTGGAGCGGGATATTCTTTTTGGTCGCATCAGCCGTGGTTGACCAACGGAAATTGAAGTTGTTGTTTTCGACCTCGAAAGTTCCTTTGAATGCAACGTCCACTCTGGTTGTGAAGACATGACAGATGCCGCATTGATTGCTTGGTATCTTGGTCGTCAACTGGTGGATTGCGGGATAGCCGCGCTCGCCGCGATCTTCGCGCTGGCCGTTGATGGTATCTGTGTTTATCTGCCTGCCGTTCTCTTTGACAGTCTTATCGAAAGGCTCTTCGTTATGCCCGTCTGCCCTGTAGAGCATGTGACACGAAGCGCAGCCGCTATTGCGATTGCGATTGAACGGATTAGGCGGAACGAACTCCAGATTGTTTACGGCTACGTCGGTCCTGCGCGATTCGTTCAGGCCCGTAGCCAGTATCGAAACATTATTGTTGTTGTCGAACGGGAACGGGAAGTTCTGATTCACGTCCGGGAACAGCACAGGGTCGAATGCGCGAACGGCGTTGAACCCCGCATCAACCGGGTGATGCCCTTCGATATTGGTGAACCCGAACGTGTTCAAGACCACCTTGACCAAAGCAGAAGTCGGGTCATCAGGATTCTGCATTGAATCGCGCCGCGACCACGAAAGAATCCTTCGCTGCGCTCTGGGCACTGCCTGATCGATGAGCCTCTTGCCGCCGATGCCGCGCAGGCGGTTCGTCGGAGGGAATGGCGGCAGCGTGCTGCTTTCGTGTCTGGCAGTAACCGAGCGACCATCCTTATCGACGAGCGGCGCTCCCGTGGCTTCAAAGCCATCGTCAAACGGATCGGCATTGTTTCGAGAGATGTTGCGAAGCTTGTTGCCGTCAAAGCTGTTAGTCGCACGGTCGTATGACGCATCAATGTCGTCATAGTTGAAAGTTATCGTGACTTCGCCGTCCCTTGGGTCTTCCCTGCCCGTTGGGTTGGTTCCGAGCGGATTGGCGTTGGTCGCACCCTGCGGCGAGTGATTGGCATAAGTCGCAGTGGCGAACTGGCCCTGATTGGTGGCCATTATGCTTTTGCGCGCAGTCTCGACGATAGTTCCGTGACAGTTGACGTTCGAGTCGGAGGCAGGAGATTCGCTTCCGCAACTGATCATCGCTACGCGGTAATCGCTGGGATTAAGGAAGCGGACGTAGTTGAGGTCACGGTTATACTCCTGATCGACGTGAGTGCCAACCAGATTGTTGTTGTCGAGCGAATCGAGATTGTTATTGAAGGCGTCGAATTCCGTTGAGCCTTTGCCCGGCGCTCCCGCAAAAAGATCATCTATGCCGTTTGCGTAGAAAAATCTTGAGTCTTTCGGGCGCACGTGCGCCTGCCCCATCAGGTTCTTGTCACGAATGTTGGGATTAGGCCCGGTATCGACTTTATCGTTGCCGCCGTGACAGTCTACACATTTGAGCGCTGCTTTCGTGTGAGCGGGGGTTATGCCGACATGGCAATTGATGCACGTGCCTCCAAGCAATGCGGCTGTTTCAAACGATGCGGGATTCAGCCCACCTTTGTGGCCCGTAGCGCTCGAAGTGCGCGGCCCCTGCTTGAAAGCGGCTTCAGTGCCATGAGGATTTGGAGGAGCCGGATGCGCCTCCTCGAACGATAGATTGGTATTTGTGCCTGCCCCACCCGGAAGAAAGACCAGAACAAATATGAAAACCAGAAAGAGAATTGAAACCAATTTTGCTCGCGTGCTTCCACTCATACCCTTTCTCCTTCAGCTTTACACGCTATGACGAATGACAGTGCGAGACAATAATCCTTTTGCCAGTCGAAGTCAACATGATTGAAACATAAATTAAAGATCATAATGAGTTAAGGCCGTTTCCTTTATCTTTTATGGCACTCAGCACACGCCGTCGGGCGGATATTCATTTGCAAATGACACCCTGCGCAACCTCTGGCGGCAGTCGAATGTCCCACTTTTTTGAAAGAAAGACCTGCATCGCCACTGTTGTGCTTATGGCATGGAGTGCATTTGCCGGGTTCTCCGCCCGTATGATGGCACTTCGAGCAATCAAGGGACGCACCAATGTGTTTAGCGTGAGGAAATACGATTTTATTAGCGCCCAGCGCTATTGCGCGGAAGGTAACTGTTTCCGGCACTGCAGACGGCCCCGGCTCCGGTCCTGGCCCTGGTCCCGGTCCCGGTCCTGGCCCCGGTTCCGGCACTGGCCCTACAACAGGTGAAGATGGCTCAGACGGCTTGGCTTTACCCTGATGGCACGACATGCAATCAATGTTTATCTTGTAAGTAGTCTTGATGGCCGCATTGATGTCGCGCGTCATCTTGATCATCTCAAGAGCCTTTTTATGCTGAGGCTTTTCGCCTTTTTCAAGTGCCCGCATGTCGTGGCAATAGTCACAGTTCTTGCCCAACGCCAGGTTATACTCGCCCATTAAAAGCAGCACCTGATCAGGTGAAAGCCCTTTAAGAACTTGAATATTCTTGAGAGGCTGATTCTGCGCGGCCTGCGCGCCTCCCGCAATAAAATCGTATGCGAACGCAATCATAACCAGAGCCAATGGGATCAGTTTTAGTCGTTTTTTCATAAAACCTTCTCCGCTTTCAAGCCAGAGGTGGCTCCTGAAATACCGAAAGACTTTACGGCTCAAAAAATCTTTCCTGTGGCCGCAAAGGGCTAAAGCATTGCGTGAGTATTCACTAAAGCAGGCGGAGCATGTGTGATTCGGATCGCTCCGTGCCAGTGAAACTATAAGGTCAGGGCAAAGAAAAATAAGCTGTCTGTTAAAGTCATCTTATTTCTTATGACAATCGGCGCATTTCGTCGGGCCAGCTTTCGATTGCAGGTGGCATCCCGTGCAGCCTCTGGCGGCAGTCGAATGTCCCACTTTTTTGAAAGAAAGACCTGCATCGCCACTGTTGTGCTTATGGCATGGAGTGCATTTGCCGGGTTCTCCGCCCGTGTGATGGCACTTCGAGCAATCCATGTTCATATGCGTGTCGTGAGGGAAAGGCACCTTGCCGAAGCTTGCTGAAAAAGTCAACTTGGCCGGAGGATCGCCTCCGCCTGATGAAGGCGTAGTCGTAGTCGGAGTCGTTGTCGTAGGCGTATTCGTTTTCGGCGTAGTTGTTGTCGGCGTAGTCGTCGTCGGTGTAGTCGTTGTCGGTGTGGTGGTGCCTTTGTTTGTCGCCAGCGGGATTGCGCTAGGGCTCGGTTTAGCTTTGCCCTGATGGCATGACATGCAATCAACCGCGTGTTTGTACTTCTCGTTGATCTCGCGCGTCATCGTTATATCGCGCACGGACAACTTGTGCGCGGGCTTGGTGTCGTTTGCAAGGTCGCCCGCCACGTGACAGTATTCGCAACTAACTCCGAGCGCTTTATTGTAACTGTCCATCAAACCTGCTATCTGGCTTGACGGAACGCCCTTGAGCGCCTTTATGTTTTTGAAGAACTTTTCCGCCGGTTGGTCTTGAGCCTGCGCGTCATTCCAGATAAATTGACCGGCAATTGATAAACAGAATAGAGCGAATAAGACTAGTTTAAATCGTCTGACCATTTCGACCTCCTGAATAACCGGCTACAAATTCTACTACAGGCAATCGGGTTTCAACTATACCGCTCGAATCAAATGAGCGCAATTACTAAATTCCTTTGACCAGTGCAACGTCATGTTTTTTCCTCGAAAAATCGAACAGCGAAGGCTGCTGATACGGCGGTTTCTTTCGCGAAGAATTATTTTCTCGGCTGGTCGAATCATTCTTTTTCGACGAAACGACCATCCCGCGCTTTTCTCCGCGCCCGAAACTCTGCAACTCGCCGCGCTTCACTTCTTCGTAAAGCGTCGGCACACGGCTCACTCCGTATTCCAGCCATTCCGCGAGCGTAATCGTATTGTCTTTTGGCTTGAAGTCCGCTTGTCCGGCTTCTATCCCGTCGTGAGTCAGGGCGTAAGTGAGCAACCCCTGCTTGATCAGTTCGCTTTCAAGAGCCACATCATCGGCCTGTGTCGAAGTCAGTATTCGCATTCGCTTGTCGTAAGCCAACTGGCCCAGGCCACGGCTCCCCATCGGGCCGGGCTTGAATCCTTGCGCATCAACGGTCGCCGCTGAATGACACGCATCTGCTATCATCACCATCTCGCCCGCGTCTACGTCTCTGAGCCACAGCGCCAACTCTTCGCTTGAGATGCATCGCTTGATTAACTCTTCGGTTATTGTGCCCTCTTTAATCTGCCCCATATCGTAAGGCACAAAATAAAAGTTGCCATCGTCGTCCGCAAACCCGTGACTTGAAAACGAGATCAGCACAAGGTCTTCGGGCCTCGCCCGTCTGATTTTATCCGCATTTGGGATGGCTTTCTTCACCTCAGGATCAACATACTTGCCTGACAATAGTTCAAGGATTATCTTGAGATTGTTTTTCGTGGCTGCTTTCTCTGTCACCATTTTTTTCCCGTT
>DATEKX010000625.1:0-3368 GCA_035277165.1 Blastocatellia bacterium
TTACGCCACTGCTTTATCAAATGATCTGGTGTTCCGCTATTGGATAACAGTTCGCACAGTGACTTTGCAGAAACCAGATCAACTCAGACCCGAGCACACAGGGCTACTATTGATGTCGAAACCGGGCGCGAGCGTGAATCGAATTCGTATCCCACACGCGCGATGCCGTCACTGCGGCGAGACATTGAAAGATTGGGGCGGCAAAGCTCACCTGATGCATCCCGATGGCGTAGCTTTGTCCGACGTGTGGATGGACTTGGTTGTTGACCCGGACGACAGGCTGCCTGTTGAAGTGTTCGAGCGCATAATGGATATATCTTCGAGCAGCAACCGCACAAAACTGCTGCTGCTCGCTTCTGACCCGTCAGGCATGTCGAAAGATGACGGTTATCATGAGCGATCAAGTTTAGCCGCTTTCAATCCTCTAAAATGGCGAAGGCAGCCGAGCGCAAGTGTTCGCGCTATTCCGGCAGAGTTGATAGACAAATTGCACAAAGCTCCCTGCCTGGATGTGCTGAAAGCCATTCCATCGGAAACTGTTGATCTTGCGTTTGCAGACCCGCCGTTCAATTTGACAAAAAACTACAACGGCTATTCGGATGATCGCGCCGACAGAGATTACATCGGCTGGTGCAAGCGATGGCTCGTAGAGTATGAGCGAGTGTTGAAGACGGGCGGTTCGATGTTCATACTGAATCTTCCGAGGTGGTCTGTGCGGCTGGCCGATTTTTTGACCAGAACCGGCAATCTGTATTTGCAAAACTGGATCGTTTGGAACGCGCTGCCTGAGCCTAAAGGCGTGTTGATGCCTGCTCATTACTCGCTCCTGTACTTTACCAAGGGCGAGCGAGCGGCTCGTTTCAACTATTGCTCGATGGAAAATGGATGGGAGCCATTCGATGAAGCGGTCTTTCCACCCGACCGCCCGGATGTATGCCAGCGCCGTTCTTGTGTAAGGCGCAGGCGTTCATCGGGCAAGACGTGGCGCGGCGAATTAACAGACATCTGGCACGACATCCATCGAGAGCGGCGACCGATCAAGAGCACGATTCAAAAAAAGGCTCACCCTTGCGAAACGCCTGAGAGGCTCTTAGACCGCATCGTCAGGCTTGCAACGAATCCGGGTGATGTGGTGCTTGATGCTTTCGCGGGAACCGGTACGACCGCTTTCGTCGCGCGAAGGCTTGATCGCCGCTTTATCGCAATCGAGCAGGATAATGATTATCATCAGGTAGCAGGACGACGTTTGAGCGAACAACGTTCATCGTGGCAAAGAGCGCGAAGACGCGGAAAGCGAAGCAAGGTTACACAGCGAACGCTGCAACTTGAGTTGCGAAGGCTCGCAATGATGCTTGGCCGATTGCCGAGCGTGAATGATGTCGAGAGATTATCAAAATACACTATCGAAATGTTTGAAGAAGCTTTTGATACTTGGAGCGCGGCATTGAAAGCAGCAAAGATAGTCCTGTCTCTTGCGCCGGAACAGACAGGGCAATTGGCGATATTTGAACACGAAGTTTCACTGCGCGAGCAATCAGTTGAAACCGAGTCTTCCGATTACCAGATCAATTGAGGATACGAAATGCAAACGACTAAAAAGCTATACTTCACAGATTCACGCATCTTACAGTTCCCTGCGACAATAATTGATGTGCAGGCAACAGAGCGAGGCTATGAAATCCAACTCGACCGCACGGCTTTTTATCCGACAGGCGGCGGGCAGCCTAATGATACGGGCTTGCTCGGCGACGCTCGGGTAATTGACGTATTTGAAAACGAAGACGGCGTTATTTATCACGTCGTAGATCAACTGGGCGCGCTCGCGGCGGGCCAGATCGTTGAAGGAAAGATTGATCGCGCGCGGCGACTAGATCACATGCAGCAGCACAGCGGTCAGCACATACTTTCACAGGCATTTATTCATGCGTGCCGCGCCGAGACTCGCTCGTTTCATCTTGGCGCGCAGACCTCAACCATTGATATTGAATTGCAGTCTCCGACGGACGAATATATGCGCACAGCCGAAGAGTTTGCCAACGAGATTATTTTTGAAGACAGGCCGATGCGCGTTCATCTCCTGAACGAAGAAGAGGCTCGGCGGCTGCCGCTCAGAAAAGAATCGGCGGTGCAGGGACAGATTCGCGTGATAGAAATCGAGGGCTACGACTGGTCTCCGTGCGGCGGCACTCACGCGCTGCGAGCAGGGCAGATCGGATTGATTGCGATCAAAGGATATGAACGCGCAAAGAAGATGACACGAGTCGAATTCGTTTGCGGCCATCGCGCGCTTGATGATTATCGAGCGGCCAATGAAACGGCCACCTCAGTCGCTCAGTTATTCAGCGCTGAAAGAGACGGCTCAGTCGAGCTTGTCCGTCGAGCGATTCAGGAAAACAAAAACCTGAAACGCCGCGTTCGTGATCTTCTTGAACTGGCAATGACCGCCGAAGCTGCCGAGATGCGCGCTGCAGTAACATCAACCGGAACGTTCAAACTCATCTCGGCTGTGTTCGATGGCCGCGACCTCGAAGAAGTTCGGATGCTTGCATCGAAAATAGTTCAAGCGGAACCCGCAATCGCGTTGTTAGGCACGAAAGACGATGGCGCGGCACGTCTGGTCTTCGCCCGCTCCGCGCCGCTCACTGAAAACATGGGCCAACTGCTAGCGGAAGCCTGCCAGCTATTAGGAGGTCGTGGCGGAGGCAAACCGGATATGGCTCAAGGCGGCGGCCCTGAGGTGGCGAAGCTGGACGAAGCGATCAAACTCGCAACGGAAAAGATTCAACGGAATTAATAGTCCGATCAGATTTGCATCATGAAAAAACGAATCGCAATCTACTTCACCGGCGGAACGATCTCGATGAAATACGACGCGGCGATTGGCGCGGCGGTGCCTGCGCTCTCAGGCCGTGAAATACTCGACAACGTTCCCGGCGCAAACGAACTCGCCGAACTGGAAGTAATAGATTTCGGTCGCTTCCCCGGCCCGCATATGAATTTGCGATTGATGATGGATCTTTCAGCGAGAGTGCGCGCGACGATAGCGCGCGAAGAGATTTCAGGCATAATCATAACTCACGGAACAGACACGCTCGAAGAGACGGCCTATCTGCTAGACCTCACGGTTGAAACTGATAAACCCATCATCTTTGTCGGGGCTATGCGTAACAGCTCGGAGGTCGGATGGGATGGCCCCTCGAATCTGCTATCGGCAATTCGCGTTGCATCATCAGATGATGCGCGGGGATTGGGCGTGGTGGTCGTGATGAACGAAACCATCCTTGCTGCTGGCGAAGCGACGAAAACGCATACTGAATCGTTCGATTCATTTCAAAACCCCGACTTCGGCCCGCTCGGCGTGGTCGATA
>DATEKX010000626.1:0-5474 GCA_035277165.1 Blastocatellia bacterium
GTCGACCATTCTATCTCGATGGTACTCGATGATGCTGGCGAGTATATCGTCAAGGCCGATCTTAGGCTCGTAACCGATCAATGCGCGTATCTTCGATATGTCGGGAACGCGCCGCATCATATCTTCGAAGCCTTCTTCGTAAGCTTCGTCGTAAGGCTTGAAAGTTATCTGCGAATCAGACTCGACCGCTCGCCTGATTTTGTTCGCAAGTTCCAGCATCGTGACTTCGTGATCGCTGCCTATGTTGTAAACCTCGCCGACGGCGCGCGGGTGTTCAGCGATTCGGATGAGCGCATCCACCACGTCCGAAACGTGCGTGAAACAGCGCGTCTGCGAGCCGTCGCCAAAGATCGTAATGTCCTGGCCTGTGAGCGCCTGTTGCACGAAGTTCGGAATGACCATTCCGTAGCGCCCCGTCTGTCTGGGGCCGACTGTGTTGAACAATCGGGCAATCACAGTAGGCACGCGCTTCTCTTTCCAGTAAGCGATTGCCAGAAACTCGTCAATCGCTTTCGAGCAGGCATAACTCCAGCGGCCTTTGCTGGTCGGCCCCATCACAAGGTCGTCGTCTTCGCTGAAAGGCACGCGATTGCGCTTGCCGTACACTTCAGATGTTGACGTGATGAGCACGCGCTTGCGCTTCTTTGCCGCCAGACTCAGAATGATGTCCGTCCCGCGAATGTTTGTCTCGATTGTGTTGACCGGGCTTTCAACGATCAGGCGCACGCCGACCGCAGCGGCCAGATGATAAACCACATCGCACATGTCAACCAGTTCGGCAGTCAACCGGTAGTTGCGTATCGTGTCTACGTGATAGGTGAAACCCGGATGGTTTTTCGCCAACTGTAAGTTTTCGATAGAGCCGGTCGAGAGGTCGTCAATGACATGGACATCGTCGCCACGCTGGAGAAGCCGTTCCGCCAGATGCGAACCTATAAAGCCCGCTCCGCCTGTTATTAATACTCTCATTTATTGTTTTTCTCCCACTAAGACTGAATCAATATTTCGGCATCGCGCGAAGGCGCAGCCTCGCGGATGCCCGTCATTTCGCGGTAAAGATTTTCAACATCGTTCAACAAGCGAGCTTTTGACAAACGCGCTCTGACAAACGCGCGACCGCGCTCGCCCATCTCGCGCCTGAGTTCAGGCCGCTCGATCAAATATTTGAGCGCGCGAGCAAAGCTCTCCCCGTCGCGCGAAGGCGCAGTTACGCCGTGATCCCAGATTGTGAATCCGTCCATCTCCGCTCGGCGCTCGCCCATAACATCAACGACGCCGCCGACCTCTGTCGCCGCGACCGCACGTCCGCAGCACATCGCTTCAATCAGCGTGAGCGGCGTTCCTTCATTGAGCGATGTCAACGCAACAACATCGAGGTCGGCGTAGAGCGACGCGGCATCTTCGCGGAAACCGGTAAACGTTACTCTTTGGCTGATGCCTGACGCGCGCGACAGATTTTCCATCTCTGCGCGCAATTCGCCATCGCCGATGACTATGAAACGAGCTAATTCAGATGAAGACGAAAGCCGTGCGGCAACATCGAGAAACATCGCGTGATTTTTCACTTCGCACAGCCGCCCGACGATGCCGACAGCAACTTCCTCGTCTTTTATTCCAAGCTCTTCGCGAAGCGCGCCGCGCCGCCCGCTTATCTCGTCAATATCGAGGCCAAGCGGGACGACTCTAAACTGCTCCGGGCGGCCCACGCGAAAAGTTTCGCCGATTTCGCGTCGCTGCTGTTCGCTGATGACGATCACTCGATCAGTGCAGGCGCGAGCCAGTGCGCGCTCGATTCTGACAAACAACTTTGTTTTGGCCGTGCCATAGTAGCTGTGAAAAATGTGGCCGTGATAAGTGTGCGCAACGCGGCAGGGTCGAGGCTTGAGCCACAGAGCCGACGGCGTAAGCCATTTATAGATCATCGCCGCGATGCGTCCCGCCGCACCTGCTTTCGCTTTGTGCGTGTGAATGATCTGCGGCTTCAGCGAAAAGAATCGGCGCACAAGTTTTGCGATCACGAGCGCGTCACGGATGCTCAACTCGCGGCTCATCTCTTTGATCACAACGGGAGTGATGCCTGCGGCATGCGCGAAGTAGCTCATATCGCCTTCGCTCGGCGGGACTGTTCCGGTGATGAGCGTCGTCTCGAACTCATCAGGGTTCAGCCCTGCCGTAAGCCAGGTGACATGCTTTGCAGGGCCGCCGATATTGAGCCGGTCAATTATGCGAACTACTCGGATGCGCTCTCTCATCTCAATCCACAAACTCCTTGTGCCAAAGCTCCAGCATCAGCAGCGTCCAGAGTTGATGCGAGTAATCGCGGCGGCCTCGCGCGTGCTGGTCAACCAGATGACGAACTGCTTCGGGTTTGAAGTAGCCGCGACTGTTCGCCTTGTCAGACAAAATGTTCTCTTCGAGAAAGCCTTTCAGTTCGTTGCGGAGCCAATGACTGATCGGCACGCCAAATCCCATCTTGCTTCGCGTCAGATTTTCTTCCGGGACCAGCCCGCCGAGCGCGCGCTTTAGCAGATACTTCGTCGTCAATCCTTTTAGCTTGAATGTAGCGGGCAAACTCGCGGCGAATTCCATGACGCGATGATCTAGAAACGGCGAGCGCGCTTCGAGCGAAACAGCCATGCTCGCGATGTCAACTTTGACGAGCAGGTCGTTGGGCAAGTAATTGTAAGTGTCGGCTCCGAGCGCGCGATCAACGATGTCCATTTCGCCATTGCCCGCGAACCACGGCGCGACGAACCTGAGTGCTTTCGTTTCCGCCGTCTGGCTGAGAAACTCGTCTGTGCACAATTCGGCTTTCAACTCTTCGTTGACAACGCTCGTCCATCTCAAATATCTCTCGGCCACGGGGCGGCCCATCACGCTGAGAAAGCGGCGGGCTTTGCCCATACGTGACCTTGTAGCGCCTGCCACAGGAAAGGCTCCTATGGCCGGTTCCACGACTTGCTTTCTCAAAAATCGTGGCAGGTGATGATAGCGCTCCGAGATTCTCATGGCCGCGTATCGCTCATAACCCGCGAAGCATTCGTCGCCGCCGTCGCCGTTTAGCGCCACAGTTACATACTGGCGCGTCATCTTTGACAGGTAGTAAGTCGGGATCGCCGACGAATCCGCATAAGGCTCGCCGTAGTGGCGCACGAGCGTAGGCAGCACCTCGATGGCATCAGGCCGCACGACAAATTCGTGATGATCTGTGTCGAATTTTTTGGCGACGCGGCGCGCGTGTTTGATCTCACTGAAATCCTGCTCGTCAAAGCCTATTGAAAACGTTTTGACTCGCCCGCTTGAAAGCTCGCTCATCAGCGCCACGACCGCGCTCGAATCAACCCCGCCCGACAGGAACGCGCCGAGCGGCACATCAGACATCAAACGCGCGCGCACGGCTTCGCGCAGCAACTCGACTGTGCGACGGCCCGCTTCTTCTTCGGTGATAGAAATCTTGTTTTTGAAATCAAGCGACCAGTAACGCTCGATCTTCGCTTCGCCGTTTTGCCAGACAAGCGTGTGGCCCGGTTCAAGCTTCTGTATAAAACGGAACGCCGTCTGCGGCGCGGGCACACACATAAAGGATAGGTAATCGGAAAGGGCTTCGTGATTTACCTCGCGCGACACTTCGGGGTGGCGCAGCATGGCTTGAAATTCGGAAGCGAAGATGAGCTTGCCATTAGTAATCGAATAAAGCAGCGGCTTTTTGCCTACGCGGTCGCGGGCAAGCAAAAGCCTTTGCTGCGGCTCGTCCCACAGCGCGAATGCAAACATCCCGTAAAGGTATTTCGGCGCATCGCAGCCGTATTCTTCATAAGCGTGAACGATTGCTTCCGTGTCGCTGCGAGTGTAAAAACGATGGCCCTTCGATTCCAAATCGGCGCGCAGTTCAGTGTAGTTGTAAATCTCGCCGTTCAGGATTACCCATACGGTTTTATCTTCGTTATGAATCGGCTGACTGCCCGTGTCGAGATCAATGATTGCGAGCCGTCGCATACCCAAGCCGACAGAAGCGGAAGCTTCAAAGTGGCTTCCAGAGCCTGTTTCGCGACGCGAGCTGAAGTAGTACCCGTCCGCATCCGGGCCGCGATGAATGATCGCGTCGCACATTCGACGCAATACGGCTTCATCAACCGGCTGCGTGTTTGAGCTGGCGACTCCGACAATTCCACACATTATAGTTTGATTCGTATGCCTTATCAGTCCCCGCCGGATTCAGCGCGAAGCGGAGAGAAAGTCGCTTGCGTGAAAGCGATTTGAGCGCGTTTTCTTTGTCTGGCTTCGCGCCTGAGTTCCCATCCGATGCTGATGAATATTATGAAGAATACGTATAGTTGCGCGCGGTGCCTGTAGGCGGTGCCGACATTCGTTTGATATAGCGCGTAGGAGAGCGTCAGCCCTACGGTGAAGATGCAAATGGCAAACGATTCTTTCAATCGCCGCCTTATGGCGAACCAGTACCCTTTGACCATCATTGGCACCATCACCCACCAGATCAGCAGTTCAGGCACAGTAATTAACTGGCGCAGGCTGTTTATCATCCACGGGAACGGCGCGAATAATACATAGAGCAATCCAATGGGAAGAAACTCGATAGCCGCCGCAGGGTCAGTAATATCAACTTCACCGCCGAAGCCGGAATTTGCTTCTTTGGCAGACCACACGCGCACGTATTGAAGTCTTTTCAGGTCGAAAGTCTCTTGAGGCACATTCGCTGCTCCGAAGTACGCGAGAGCGACTCCGATCAAAATCACCAGCAATCCGCCTTGCATTACTCTGAGCGGCGTGAACCTTTTTGCTGCGAACACGAACGCACCGGCTATGGCTACGAACATGATGTAGAAAGCATAGTTGCGCAGCGAGTAAAGGCAGAAAAGAGAAAGGAGCAGGCACAAGAGGTGTGTGAATTTGAATTTGTCTCGAAGCTTCAAAGTGTATAGCGCGCACAAACACAGGCTCAAAACAATCGGCCCGTCTTTCAACATCTGCGACGACCATAAAATCAGCGAAGGCGAAAAGGCCGCCATCACTGCGGCCACGCGCGCGACGCGCTGCTGCGGATAAACCAGCAGCGCTATCTTGTAAACGGCGATGCAGGCTGCCGCACCAAGCGCGCAATTGATCAGTTGCACGGCCAGTTGATTCTGCCCGATCACGTAGTAGACCGAGCCGACGTAATAGAACATTCCCCATCCCGGCCTGCTTCGCCCGAGATAACTCTGCATGTAAGTAGTATCGAGTTTGCCAAGCCCTTGCCATGCGTGGCTGAGCGCGTTCCCGACGATATCGTATGTATCGGAATCACCGCCAAAGAATAATTGCCAGTCGCGGCCCGCGCTGAAGAAAGCGACGACCCAACGCACGATCAGCGCCCCTGAAAAAAGGCGCATCAAGAATTGCCGGTCTGATTTGTCTTTGATGATTATCCAGTAGCAGATCACTGCGGGCACGATTCCCGCCAGAATCGTCACGCC
>DATEKX010000627.1:0-7832 GCA_035277165.1 Blastocatellia bacterium
GCCCGCTGATGTGACGGGCACGAACATATTCAATATGGCGACCTCGACTTTTACGCTTCGTCACGGGCCGTTGTTTACAGACCTGCTGCTGGCGGACGAAATCAACCGCACGCCGCCCAAGACTCAAGCCGCATTGCTTGAAGCAATGGAAGAACGACAGGTGACGATTGACGGCGAATTGCACAAACTCTCGCCGATGTTCACAGTTCTTGCCACGCAGAACCCGATTGAGTACGAAGGCACTTACCCGTTGCCCGAAGCGCAACTCGACCGCTTCATGCTGAAGATACTCATGGAATATCCGAACGCCGACGAAGAGTTGCGCGTGATCTCGAACTGGAACGCGGGCTTCAACGCGCGCAGACTTGACGACATGGCAATACAGCCGATTGGCGACCCTGCGGCTATGCTTGAATGCCGCGCGCAGGTTCGCAACGTCACGGTCGAAGACGGCATTCAACGATACATCGTGTCAATCATACGCGCTACGCGTGGAGCGTTGAACATCTCGTGGGGCGCAAGCCCTCGCGCCGCCGTGGCCTTGCTGCTCTGCTCGAAAGCGCTTTCCGCCGTGAGAGGTCGCGGATTCGTCACGCCGGACGACGTTAAAGAGATCGCAAAGCCTGTGTTGCGCCATCGCATAGTATTGCGCTCGGAAGCCGAAATCGAAGGCGCAACAGCCGACCAGACGCTTGATGAAGTAATCGCAGGAATCGAAGTACCGAGATAAAGTATGAAACCTATCCCGGCTGCGGCTGTTGCTTTCCTGCGAGATACTGAGCGAGGCATTGAAGTCTACCTCAGCCGCCGCCCTATGCATTTTCGTTATTATCCCGGCGCATTTGTTTTTCCCGGCGGGCGGCGCGATGACGATGACGTAGACATAAAGGCCACAGCCTGCCGCGAGGTGAAAGAGGAGATAGGCGTTGAGATTGACCCTCGTAAGCTCGTGCCGCTCAGAAATATTCACACAAGCCCGCACGCGGGGCCTGTATATCACATGCTTACTTTCGCTTATCCGGTCGAGGGCGAATTCAACACCTCGGTTAATTCGGAAGAGATTGAAGAAGAGGTCTGGGTGACGCCGACTGATGCGCTCTCGCGATTCGAGTTGCCTTATCAGATCATGGCCGCAGTTTACGCGATCTCGCGTTTCGCAAGCGTCAATGATCTGTTGAACGCGCTCGCCGAAGGAAGCATGGACGAGGATTACTGGTTTTGAGATTCGTATTCACAAAAAGATTTTTTGTTCTGCTAGCCTGCGGGCTTGTGCTCCTGTCATTCGGATGGCTGAACCACGACGCGCTCTACTACAGCGTGCTTTACGACATAGCGCTGGTTGCAGTAACGGCGGTTGATTATTTCATTTCAGAAAAGCGCGACCAGTTTCGCATCGAACGCCTCGTAGAAGATCGGTTCGCGATGGGCGCGGAAAACGAAGTGGCTGTCAAGATTGCCAACCGCACCGGGCGTAAAGTGACCTTCATTCTCAAAGACGAATATCCACCGCAGATGGAACTGCGCAATCCGCGCGAAGTTCAATTGACGGTCACTCCGGGCCGCACGCGCACGTGGCGCTATCAGTTGCTTCCGACTGCGCGAGGGAGTTACGAATTTGGCAACACGCTTCTTCGCTTTCGCACGCGGCTCGGATTGTTGTGGAAACAGTTTGACTACCCCACATCGCGCAGCGTGAAAGTCTACCCGGATATTCGAGAAGCCAAAAAACATGATCTGTACGCGCATCGCAACCGGCGGCCTGAGCCCGGACTCAGACGCATGCGAGTTCGCGGGCAAGGCCGCGAGTTCGAGTCCTTGCGCGAGTTCGTCATCGGCGACGAGATACGCCACATATCGTGGGCGGCGACTGCGCGGCGCGGCAAGCTTATCACGCGACAGTACACAATCGAACGCAGCCAGAACATAGTCGTGCTATTGGACACGGGCCGTTTGATGACCGCGCGAATCGGCAAGCTCACGAAACTTGATCACGCCATCAACGCGACGCTTTCAATTGCTTATGTTGCGGCGGCTGGCGGCGATAACGTCGGGCTGGTTGCCTTCTCGCGCCGCGTGATGAGTTATTTGCCGCCTCGTCGCGGGCAAGATCAGATCAATCGCATGATGGAAGCGCTTTATGCTTTAGAGCCGCAAATGATAGAGCCGAGCTACGCGCGTGCATTCAATTTTTTCAGCGCGAACTATCACAGGCGTTCGCTTGTCGTGATACTGACCGATCTGGTTGACCGCGACGCATCGGCAGAGCTTCTTGCGCACACGTCAAAGCTTATGCCTCGCCACCTGCCGCTCATCATCACGATAGGCGATACAGACTTGCGCGAGTTAGTGCGCGCCCGCCCCGCCTCTGCCGCAGATGTTTATCGCCAGGGCACAGCCGAAGAGATATTGCGCCAGCGCGAAGAAGCGCTTACGCGCATACGCCACGCTGGCGGGCTTGCGCTCGACGTTCCCGCCGGACGATTGTCGCTGGAACTGGTGAACAAATATCTCGAAGTGAAAGAACGCGGATTGTTATAAACGGGCGCGATCAATCAATCGGCTCCCCGGGTTTTCTGGCAAAGATATAAGCCCGGTGGCTCTGATATTCGACCGTTTCGTAAGGCGGCCTTTCAATAGTTTCTTCAACCCGGAACCCTGCGCTTTTCAGATAACCTTTCATTTCGTCCGGGCGAAAGAATATGAAATCAAGCGAGACTTTCTCTCCCCACAAATCTTCTACGTGGAGTACCTCATCGCCGATGTGGAACGAAAGCAAGAGCAAGCCTTCGGGGCGGAGGACTCGTTTCATCTCGCTGAGCGCCGCTACAACTTCGGCTCGCGGTATATGAATGATCGAATAAAAAGCGGCGATACCGCCCAGGGCTTCATCGGCTACGTCGAGCGACAACATATTGCCTTGCTCGAACCGGGTGCCGGGATTTAAGAGTCGAGCTTGTTCGACCATTTCCGGCGACAGGTCGATGCCGCAGACATCGACTCCACGCTCGCGCAAGTACCTGGCAATGTGGCCGGGTCCGCAGCCAAGGTCGCAAGCCCGTCCAGTGACGCTGTTTGCGAAGCGATCAAGCAACTGGCGATCAAGCGGCTTGTGCTCCAACTCGTTGAAGATTCGCTCGACATACTCTTTAGCTACCCGGTTATAACTGTCTTCGAGTTCCAGAATGCTCTGCTGATCCATCTCTGCGATTCTTTCAATTCATTTCTTCACGGCGATAGGAAAGTCCGGCACAGTATTGGGCGAAATCATCGTCGGATGCTGCTGGCCTTTGGTCAATTCTTTGACGCGCTCTGTGACGTACACGTTGAGCATAGTGTATGTGATGCGGCCTCTGCTCAAGAAGTCTGCCGCGCCGTTCAAGCCTTCGATCAAAGCTTTGGTGAACGCGCCGTTGTTCCACTCCGGGCGCTCGTAGGATGATTCGCTGCCGGTCGAGGCAGAGAAGACCACTGCGCCATTCTGCGCGCTCGAAAGTTCATTAATGACTATGTTGATGTCGAGCCCGCCGCGCCGTCCGGCCATTCCGATTGAATTACCCGAATGGCAAGTGTCAACAAAAAACAACGCCTTGCCCGCAATGGCCGATATGGTGTTCTTGATGTCAGTGAATGCCACGCCTGTACGCAGCAATCGTTCGGGGTCAACGTTATATGGACAGAAATAGTAATAGTTGTTCTGGTCGTTGACGCCGTGCCCTGCGAAGAAGACCATCGCCACATCATTACTGGTCGTCTCTTTGCGAATCCAGTCCAGCCCGTCAAGAATTTCATCTTTTGTGGCTTGTTCATTGAGCAGAGACTTTACTATCACGTCGCGGTAGAGGAATCCTTTCTGCGCCAACATGGTAGCGGCGAAATCGCGCGCGTCTTTTTCTGAGAACTTCAGATTGAATTTCTCATTTGCATATTTACTCACTCCGACGGCCAGCACATAGAGCTTGGGAGTGATCACAACCGCGCCGCTGTTTGGGCGAGCGCCTCGCAATTTGAGCCGCACGGTTGCGGGCACGCTCGCATTGAAGCGGTTTTCGGCGATGACAGATATTGTGCTGTCGCCTTCAGGCACGGTGACAGGGATTTCGCGTATCGCTTCGGAGGTTGCCGCGACCGACAGCGCGCGTGCGCCTGTAGGGCGTCCGTCTACGAGCGCTTTAACATTTGTGACGGGCTCGCCTGACGGCGTGCGAATGCGAAAGCGCACAGTGACTTCTTTAGTTGAAACCTCGCTGCCATCCGACGGCGAGATGATTTCTACGACGGGCGGCAATTGTGCAGCGATGTCAGCTTGTTGTTGTCTGCGACCGGCTTCTTCGTTGGCAATTTCGAGCGCCCGCAATTCATCGCCGGTCTGCAAAACTCTTGCGATCACGTCGGGGCGATAATAGGTGTTGCGGAATTGCGCTACCGGAAAGAAATCTGCCGTCGTATCGCGCCCATTATTGACGTGCCAGCCTATCATTTCTTCCGCGCCGGGCGACGTGTCGTAATAACCCGATGGCGTCCATGCTACCCAACGCTTGTGGTCGCTATGCGGAAAGAAGGCAAGCAGTTGTTTGCCGTCCGTTATCCTATACCATCGAATCGTGCCATCGCCAAAAGCTGCGACCGCAAACCGTCCGTCGCCGGAAATGTTGACGCTCCAGGCAATGCTCGGAATCGCTATCACCCATGACAATTTGCCCTGTCGGTCGAATAAACGCAGCCGGAATTCCGCCCCTAGCAGAAAGTGCGACTGGGTCGGGGTTATGGCAAGGCTGCGTGATATTTCATACTGTTCCAGCTTCAACACCTCGCCGTTCAGTTTAGGAGTCGGAGTGTTCTGCCAATCGGTGATGGCAAGGCTTGTAGTCGTCGGCGCAATGAGCGGAGTTGTGCGACTGACTGCTTCTTCCAGATTACGGCCAGGGATGGAAAATCGCGCCGGAGACTTGCCGAATGTCTCATAGCTGAACTGCACGACCGCGCCATCAGATGAAAGCCGGAATGATTGCAGGTTATCCCTGTGGTCTGCAATCGTCGGGCCGATGAAGAGTGACCGCTGACCCTTCGCATCTATACGTCCAAAAGCGGGATCGAATGTGCTGTAAATTATCTCCCCGTTTCTGAGCGGTAGAATATTCATGATCGTGTTATTTGCCGCTTCGACATCACGATACGAGCCGCGACCTCCTTCCATCCACTGCCGGACGATGCGCAACCCCTTACTATTAACGCAAGTCCCGCCTGCCGAAAGCGTCTGGCCATCCGAAGACCATGCGACGGAAGTTAAGTTCCCGTTGCTTTGGCCGCCGACGCTGGGCGTGAAACGCAAAGAAAGATCGCGCGCTGACAATACGGCTACTCTGGCTGAATCGTTAAACCCCACTGCGATGGTCAAACCATCAGGCGCAAAGCTTACTCCGTATGGATATTCGCCGATTCCCGTCTTGAGCTTCGCCGCCAGCCGCAATGCGCCGCCGCTCGCGCGGTCATAGACGCGAACATATCCATCAAAACAGGAAGTCACGAGCCGACCCGAAACATCAAAGTCCGCGCCATAGCTGTCCGAGCCATAGTCTCGGTCTTCACCGACTTGCGTGTAATTTTTTGTTTCGTAAACGCGGATGCCGTTTTTGCCGTACAATGTTGCAGCCAGCCATTGCCCATCGCGGGAGAAGACCAGATGAAAGGTGACATTCGCCAGACCCGGAATGCGTCGCGTCAACCGTCCGCTTTCTCGGTCGTAGATATATATGTTCGTGTTGAACCCATCCGGTGAAGTCCACCCGCCGACGGCGACAGTGCGCCCATCCGGCGATATTGCTACCGCATAAAGTTTCCCTTCGTCGCCTTCGCCAATCGGCGGTCGCAGTACTCGCAGCAATCGCCCCGTGGCCAGTTCCCACACTCGCGCTGTCTTGTCATCCGATGCCGTCACCAAATAGCGGTTTGCCCCGTCCACACTGATGCGTCTGATGGCAGCAGCATGCATCCCCGTTTCGATTCGCAGGAAGGGTTGCTTGCTCGGCTCGCTGGTTGTTTGTCCTAATGCATCCGTCGCAAGCCGAGCCAGCGCGAATGCTAATGCGAATATCGTCAAACGCGCTTTGATCATGTTTTTGTTATACATTTTTTCCTCCGATGAGGAGCAGATCGGAATAATCTTAATGCTGTTGCCGGAACATTGCGATTTGCGCGGCGTGATTTATGCTTCCGCCTTCAGTTCCCGCCTGTCCGGTTTGAGAAAATAGGCCGTCATCGCAAGCGCGCTCGTGCCCGATATCGTGAACTTGATCGCCGAAGGTATGTGGGCGGGCGAGATGAAGCCTTCGATGAGACCTGCGATTAAAAGCATCGGTATGCACCCCAGTATCAATTTGATTGCCTGCAATCCGTTCATCACCAGCGCGTCAATCCGCCTGAGATCGCCCGGCATCAGCAATGCTTTGCCTATCATCAATCCTGCGCCTCCCGCGATGAAGATGGCAGTCAACTCAATGACGCCATGCGCCGAAACGAATGTTGGAATCTCCCAGAATTTGTACTTCACGCACAGCCCCATCACCAGCCCAAGCAACAGCCCGTTTTGAATCAAGACCCAGATGGTTCCAAGCCCGATGAGCACGCCTCCGGCGAATGCGAGAAAAGTTACAGTGATGTTGTTAGTCTGAATTGACGTTGACGCGATAGGGTTCGCTTCGTTCACAGATTCAGTCCAATTGTGATGGGCGGCGATGTCTTGTCTCAAGCGAGGCGAAATCTGGTCTGCAAAGCCTTCGTCAAAAAAGCACGCGCCCCACGCAAACGCCGCTGAGAGCAGGAACAGCAAAAATGACGTGAGAATATAGCTGAACGCTTTTCTGAAGACGGCAGGGAAGTCGTAGCGGAAGAAATCCAGAAATACGCCGAAGCCCGAAGATTCGCTGCGATAAATCGCGCCGTGCGCGCGGCCTACGAGGTGATTGAGATAGTTCACGAGCCTTTGGTCGCGCACCTCTTCGCGCGCAATCGCAAGATCAGCCGCTGTGCGACGGTAGAGGCGACCGAACTCGCGCACCTCTGCGCCCGACAGGTTCTTCAATCGAAACCGCGACACGCGGGCCGTCAGTTCTTCCAGCCGCTTCCACATTTCGAGCCTTGATTCCAGAAAGTTCTTCAGCACGCTCAGTAGATTACCACGCGCTAGCGTGAACTGCTACAATTCGGCTGTGCCTTTTTCATCACTTATTGGAAACGAGCGAATAAAGAAACTGCTAAAGCGCGCGGTTGCCGAAGGGCGCATTAGTCAGGGCTTGATAATGGCAGGGCAGCAAGGCGTGGGCAAACGTCAGTTCGCGCTTGCTCTGGCTCAAGCGGTCAATTGCCAGCGACCGAAAGACGGCGATGCCTGCGGCGAGTGCGTCAACTGTCGCAAGGTCCAGGCGGGCGAGCACATTGATGTCGAAACGATTTCGCCTGATGGCCAGTTTATCAAGATCGGCCAGATGCGAGAGATGTCCGAAAAAGCGCAGTACCGTCCTTACGATGGCCGCCGCCGCGTTTACATTATTGACGAAGCAGACCGCTTGAACCAGCAAGCGGCAAACTCGATTCTGAAAGTTCTCGAAGAGCCGCCCGACACTACTCTGCTAGTGCTCGTCACGTCAAAGCCTTACGCGTTGCTTGAAACGATTCGCTCGCGCTGTCAGATATTGAGTTTTGCGCCGCTCACTGACAAAGAACTTGAGTCATACCTGAAAGCAAATTACAAACGGCCCGTTGAAGATACGCGAATGCTGGCGAGGCTTGCGCGCGGCAGCATTGGTCGTGCGCTCGAAATTGATCTCGGAGTCTAT
>DATEKX010000628.1:0-3701 GCA_035277165.1 Blastocatellia bacterium
GGTTCGGCTCTTTCGAGTATCGCAATCAAGACGGCGCGACTCTTGTAGGCGAGCGCGACACGGCGACGCGCTCTATCAAGCGCGGTTTTGCGCTCGCGCCGCTCAACGACCTGCTCGCCACGGGGCGCGGCAATTGGGTCATCTCGCCTGAAGATCAAATAAGCGCTCGTTATTCAATCGAGCGCGCCGATGACGTATCGGCGAGCACGTTGATTCGCGCCATCGGCTCTGCTTCGCAGCGACAGGCGGGTGAAAATCATTACCAGTCATTTCTGAGCAACTGGACGCGATTGCTTTCGCCGACCGTGGTCAACAGTTTCAATTTCAGCGTGACCAACTTCATCAATAAAACCGATCCCATAACCCCCGGCCCGCAGCTTACGTTTCCGAGCATACAAGACGGCGCTTCGTTCCGCGTGCCGCAGCAAACGCGAATGAATCGTTTGCAGTTCGCCGACACGGTTTCGATTGTGAAAGGCGCGCACAACATTCATTTCGGCGGCGAGTGGCAGCGCATTGACTCTGATTTTGATCTCAAAGTATTCCAGCAGGGTCGCATCGAACTGGTGGAGGATTTCGCGGAGTTCGATCACAACGGCGACGGTCGCGTGGATGACAACGACTTGTTGTTTGCGGTCACGCTTCGCAGCGCGACTCCTGAGCGCGCGCTTGTCATTCCTGACGCGGACAACAATTATTTCGCTCTCTTTTTTCAAGATGATTGGCGCATTCACCCGCGCTTCACATTGAATGCCGGTCTGCGTTACGAACTGGACACAGACGTGAAGAACGTCAGTCGCACAGATGAACTCAATCCTCTCATTCTGCCGTTTCTCAGCGGCAAGCGTGGGCGCGACAAAAACAACTTTGGCCCGCGCGTCGGCGCAAACTGGGCGAGCGCGGACGGGCACACGAGCGTTCATGGCGGCTACGGCATCTACTATGATCGCGTGACGCTTGAAATCGAATCGCTTGAGCGCGGGCTTGACGGGCGCTCGCTGGCCATCGAGGTGCGCGCAGGCAACGTCTTCTTCCTCGACCCTAACACGGGGCAGTTCCCGCCGTTCGCGCCTAACATCAACAACCCGTTCACTGGATTCATCTTGCCGGGCGCTGGCGCTGGCGGCATCAACATAATAGACAACGGCATGCAAAACCCGATGGTGCAACAGATGAATATCGGCATACAGCGCGAGTTCGGCAGAGACTTCATCGTGCGCGCAGACTACCTGCACAACTTCGGCACGCACTTCATCATCGGTCGCACGATTGGCACGGTCTTCAACCCTGTAGTCGGCGGGCCTGACAGAGTGGTGAATATCGAATCGAGCGTCAAAACGAAATATGACGGATTGCTGATGAGCGTCGAAAAACGATTCTCGCGCCGCACGCAATTCCGAGCCTCTTACACGCTGTCGAAAGCGTTCAACTATGCAAACGACGATCAGATTCCATTCGCGAGCGGCCCTTTGGATTCAAACAATCTGCGATTAGATTACGGGCCGACTCCGAACGACCAGCGCCATCGCTTCGCGCTTTCCGGCGCGTTCGATTTGCCCGGCGGGTTTCAACTCGCGCCGATATGGACGATAGCTTCAGGCGTGCCGATGGACATACTTCTGCCTGATGGCAGCACGCGCGTTCCCGTTTTACAGCGCAACGCGGGCGGGCGATTGTTTCATACAGGGGCGGAGTTGAACGATTTTCTGCGGCAAGTGAACGCAGGCGGCGGCGTGAACGGTCAGTTGCTTCCGCTCGTGCGCGATGATGCGCGATTCAACGACAGCTTCAATTCTTTTGATCTGCGCGTGACGAAATCGTTCCGGCTTGGTGAGCGTTTCCGGCTCGACCCGATAGTCGAAGTGTTCAATCTCTTCAACGTGACGAATGTACTAGGCATATCGAACGTGAATTATTCGGGATTTGCAAACGTGCTCGTGCGCGACAGCAATGATCCCGGCAATCCGGGTTTTCTGAGGTCGTCAAGTTTCGGGCGAGCCGTGACGACGGCGGGCGGCGTGTTTGGCTCAGGCGGCCCGCGCGCATTTCAACTCGCCGCGCGCTTCTCTTTCTAATTCACCAGTGGCAGAAACAGCGCAATCTGAAAGCGGCTTAAAGCGGCAACTCGGCCTTGCATCGGCGACAGCGATGGTCGCGGGCGAAGTCATAGCGGTTGGAATCTTTCTCACTCCGGCTGACATGGCGAAATCGCTCGGCTCGCCGATGTGGGTGATGGTCGTGTGGCTGGTGATGGGCGGGATGGCTATAAGCGGCGCGCTCTGTTACGGCGAACTAGCCGCGCGCTTTCCCGAAGCAGGCGGCGGGTACGTTTACTTGCGTGAAGCTTATGGGCCGGGGCTTGCTTTTCTTTATGGCTGGAAGTGCTTCCTTGTGCTGGACCCCGGCCTCACTGCTGCGCTTGCCACGGGGGCGGCCAGTTATGTCGGCTACATAATCAATCTTTCACCAAATGGCGCAAAAGCTGTTGCGATTGCGGCGATCTTTTTGATGGCGACCGCAAACATCCTCGGCGTTCGAGTCGGCGCGTGGCTAATCAACTGGCTCACGGCGCTCAAACTCGGTTTGCTTGCGCTCATAGTTTTATGGGGATTCTGTCTTGGGCTTGGCGACTGGTCTAATTTCACTCCATTCATCGCGCAGCGAGCGGGTTCTGCGCCGCTTGTTGGCGGGTTGGCAGGCGGAATGGTTGCGGCGTTCTTTTCATTCGGCGGATGGTGGGACGCGAGCAAACTTGCGGGCGAAGTGCGCGACCCCGTTCGCACGATGCCGCGCGCTCTTACTTTCGGAGTCGGCATCGTCACGCTCGTCTACATCATCACGAGTGCGGCTTTCATTTACCTTGTGCCGATTGAGCAGGCGACTTCAGGCGAAACATTTGCCGCGCAAGCCGGAGAAATTCTTTTTGGCCGAGCAGGCGGGCAAGTTTTTTCAGGCATAGTAATAATCTCTGTGCTGGGCAGTTTGCTCGCGGTAATCATCACAGCGCCGCGTGTCTATTATTCGATGGCGCGCGATGGCGTTTTTTTTAATGCCGCTGCAAAACTCCATCCGCGATTCAACACGCCCGCTCGCGCCTGCCTGTTGCAAGCTGCGCTCGCGTCGCTGCTGGTCGCAGTCGGCACTTTCAATCAGATCATAGCGTACTTCGTCTTTATTACTGTTGTGTTTGTTGGATTGACTGTCGCAGCAGTGTTTGTGTTGAGAAAGAAACCGCAAACGGGTGAATCATTCCGCACACCCGGTTACCCTGTAACCCCTGTGATTTTTCTCACGCTTGTAATTATGCTGTTAGTTATGCTGGCAGCGAACAATCCCCGGCAAGCGGCGCTCGGCGTTGCAGTCGTGGCGCTCGGCGCTCCGGTTTATTATCTCGTCTTCCGCAAGAGGTGACGAAACGAGGAGGAAATAATAATGACGTGGATCAAAACTATTCCGCTGTCGGAAGCTAACGAGGAGTTGCGCCGAGCCGTCGAAGATCAACGCCATCTTTACCCTCAAGAGTATGCCTCGCCTGTTCACACGGTTCCTGAAGGCGAAGCATCTGGCATTGTCGCATCGCACAGTCTCATCCCCGACGCGCTGTTTCATGCCTTCTCGACTTTCGGTGTACTGATGTCGCCTGAGCTGCAACTGACCAGACGGCAGCACGAAATGATCACTACGATGGTTTCTGTCACGAA
>DATEKX010000629.1:0-3309 GCA_035277165.1 Blastocatellia bacterium
CGCAGGACGCAGAGTAAAACTACTCTCTGCGTCCTGCGGCGTCTCTGCGATGAACTCTTTTTTTGGGGATAAAAAACAAATCGAACCTGAAACATTTACCAGATGTTTCAGGTTCGACAGAGGAAACCAGCGGTCAATCGAATCCGGTTCGATTATCTCTTTCCACTAGGCACGATGGCTGTGACTTGTACGTTATTGTTGACGAGCGTCATTCCTGTCACTCGTTGAAGATCAGCCAACGCCTTGTTGTAATCCGTCAGCGCGCGCACTTCTGTGCCTTCCGCGACAGCCAGATCGGTCTGTCGCTGCAAGACAAAGAAGTTTGACGAAAGTCCCGCGCGGAATTTTTCCTGCTCGCCTGCGAGCTGGGCTTTGGCAGCGATTTTGGCTGCTTGCGCCGCTTCAAATCTCTGGCGCGATGCTTCGACGGCTTGCAGGGCGTTGCGCACATCTATCTGCACGCTCTGCACCAACTGTCGCTGTCTGGCATCAAGCTGTCGCTGTTCGGCAAGCGCGCGACCGAGATTGCCTTCCGCCGTGCGATTCTTCCAGGGGAAACTCAATCGCACTCCGAACTGATAGGTTTTGAAATCCTGTCCGAACAGATTCTTTAACGATTGAAAATACCCGCCGTCGAATCGTGTAGGAACTCCCGATGTAGATGGCGCAGGCGGAGTCGGGTTAAACGCGGGAAGGTTGAGACCGGCCAACGCAGCGTTGAGATTAGTTATCAACCCTTGAGTGGTGTCGTCGAAACCGCCCGGGTCTCGAATCACTGATGAAGGCGTGCCCGCCAGACCGTTATTCGTATAGAAGCCGACAAGGTCCAGTTGCGGTTTGGTCTGATTCTTGAAGAACGAGATGTCAATCTCTTTCTGCTCTTGCTGAAGCCTCATCTGATCGAGTTCCGGGCGATTCTTGAGCGCGAGGCGCGTCGCGTCTTCAAGATTGAACGCCTGCGTCTGTGTTGGCAGAGGCGTGTCGGTCGGAGAGATCTCCGAATTCCAGAGTTTATCAGTCGAGTCCTTGATTAAAAGAGCTTTCAGCACGTTCTCAGCGGTTGTGATTCCCTGTAGCGCTAGGACTACATCGCCCTTGCGAGATTCGAGCGCGGCTTCCGTCGAGCGCAGGTCAATCGGAGGAAGCGTTCCGGCTTCGACCATCTTTTGATTGTTCTCAAGCTGCGTGCGAGTCAATTCGACGGAATCGCGAGCGATCTGTTCGTTGCGGATAGCAAAGACCAGATCCCAGTATGCGCGCTGCACCTGATTGATGATCTCTATGACGCGCTGGCGGAATTGACTGTCTGACAGATCGAGCGATTTCTTGGCTATATTGATTTGACGACGATTCAAGTCGGTGCTGAAGTTGCGCAGCAAAGGCTGCACAAACGTGAATGTGAGAGTCGGGTTGTATTGAGTCGTCAAAGTTGAAGCGGTCGAACTCGTGTTTACGCGGCTGTTGTCGAAATCAACCTGCCACGATCCGCCAGTGCGCTCAAAAAGCTGATTCGTTGAAAGATTCCATGTTATTTGGCGCTGCGTGACAGAAGAGGTCGAGCCGCCGCCCGCAAACAGCGAGGCCACGGGTATCGTCTGGCTGCGATAGTTGACTTCGGTGCTCGAAACTATGTCATAGATGCCGCGCAGAGAATAAAGATTTGATTGAGCTATCTGAACTCCCTGTCGAAACTGTTCGATGTCGAGATTATTTTGAAGCGACATCGCTATGGCATCTTGCAGGGCAAGCGCCTGAACCTGACCCGGTGTGATGCCGACGCGCTCCTTGCCTATTTCAGGCGACATCGCGAGCGGCTGCGTGATGGGGTTCTGCGTTCCCAAAGTATCCTGAGACGAAGGCGCTGCGGTCGAAGGTTGCTGAGAGGAAGGCGTGGCCGGTATTGTGCCCGGTGACGGAACATTGCGCTTCTCGCGTTCCGTCTGAAGGCTCTTGTTCGTGCCGCCCTGTTCTTCCTGCTGTTCGCGCTGCCTCTGAATGTCGGGCTTTGGCACACCTGTTTTCTGACCGGGCGGCGTTTCAGGCGGCTTGGGCTGTTGCGGCGTCGGCTGTTGTTGCGCAATGCGGACAACGCCATCCTGCGCCAGGGTTGCAATCGGCATTGATGCGGTGAGCAAAGCCGTCATGGACACGCTCGCTATGACGCGACCTGATTGTCTGAGTCTTTTTATAAGTAATTTCATGAACTTCCTCTCGAATCAATATACAGACGATGATTTCGGTGGGCGAATTTCGCAATCAAATTGCGATGTTCGCGGCCACCGAACTAAAGATGTTGACGTCTGGTTAATCACAGGTTGATACGACATCACAGGAAATGCCGTTTCAACAATTTCACAAAGCAGAACCGGCTGACAAAGATAAAGTTTACACGCATGGCTTAAAACAGCCAAATGCGACAAGCCGAATCACTAATTTCCAAACATCGCCCATTGATCGAAATAATGTCATTATCAAGCATCGTGCCAGATAGATCGCCTCGGCTAAATGAATTAATAGCGTGACTTAAAAAGAAAGGCGATTCGCACGGGGCAGCCGAGTGCCCGTATGTGGAATCGCCTTTTCCCATAATCGGAGAGGATGTATCCCCGCATCCTCTCCGCCCCCGCCATGCTAAAGCCTGCTACGGCTTTGAGATTGCCGTTGCAACAGTGTTATCAAAAACCAGAGCCGCGCTTTTTCCTCGAAATTCGATTCGTTTGAGATTAAACGAACCGTCATTATTGGACGTAGAAATTACAGCGCTGTTTTCCGCATCCTTTTCCAGCTTCATAACTGTGTATGTAGCTTTCAACACTTCATGTTTGCCTTTGAGGAAAACCACTTCGCCCTCTTTGCCTTCGACGAATTTGACATCGTATTCGCCCTTGGGCAAAACTTCTGCGCCCAGCCTGGTATCGCGCTTGATCTCAACTTTGCGACTCACTTCCTGAGCCTGCGCAACCGCAGAAAACACCAGTGCCAATCCCAACACTGCAACATTAATCCATCGTTTCATAATTTGACTCCTTTCAGGTTCAATCAAAAATTTTACCGCGCCACCGGCGATAATTTTCCGGTGATGATGAACGAATCAACACGCAGACCTGCGGGCAGATATTGCACTTCGTCTGATTCGATCAGCGTTTCAAGAATCTTTGTATTCACTTCGCTCCGACTTTACGCCATTCGTCTTGTTAACAGCCATTAGTACGTTAACAGTGTTAAGTCAGGTTCCAAAAAAATTTAAGCCTTCAATCCTTCGATCAAAGTATTGAGCATGAGTTCAATTAAATGCTTCTTATTAGCCCA
>DATEKX010000630.1:0-14247 GCA_035277165.1 Blastocatellia bacterium
GATCAGGGCGATTCCCTGCCCGCCGCCTATACACAAAGCAGCAAGTCCACGACGCGCATCTCTTCGGCGCATCTCGTAGAGCAAAGTTACGAGCACGCGCGCGCCGCTTGCTCCTATGGGATGGCCGAGCGCAATCGCGCCGCCGTTCACATTCACACGTTTTGAATCCAGGCCAAGCTCTTTGAGCACGCCGAGGCTCTGCGCCGCAAAAGCTTCGTTCAATTCAAACAGGTCAATGTCGCTCAGTTTGAGTTCCGCTTTTTCAAGAGCGCGCTCTATGGCAGGCACAGGCCCCATCCCCATATACCGTGGATCAACTCCCGCCGAAGCATACGCCACGATCTTAGCCATCGGCGCGAGTTCCATCAGTCGCGCGCGTTCTTCGCTGGCAACGACCAGCGCCGCAGCGCCATCGTTGATGCCCGACGAGTTTCCGGCAGTGACCGTTCCCGCATCCTTTTGAAAAGCAGGTCTGAGTCGCCCAAGCGTTTCGGCGGTCGTTCCCGCGCGCGGGTATTCGTCTACTTTGAAAGCGATCTTCTCGCCTCTTTTTTGTTCGATCATGACAGGAACTATTTCGTCATCGAACCGGCCCGCAGCAACAGCTTCCGCCGCGCGTTGCTGGCTTTCGGCAGAAAACTCATCCTGCGCCTCGCGGCTCACGCTATGCTTTGCCGCTACGTTTTCAGCCGTGACGCCCATGTGACAACCTGCCATCGCGCAGGTCAGTCCTTCGTTCAGCATCGAGTCAACAATTTCGCCATTGCCCATGCGATAGCCCCATCGGGCGTTGTTCAAAAGGTAAGGCGCGCGGCTCATAGATTCCATCCCACCGGCGACTATCAATTCCCCGTCGCCAGCCGCGATGGCTTGAGCAGCAAGAGCGACCGCCTTCAACCCTGAGCCACATACTTTGTTGACCGTGAACGACGAAACACTGTCAGGAATGCCCGCTCGGATGGCCGACTGGCGAGCAGGATTCATTCCAACGCCCGCTTGCAGCACATTTCCCATTATCACTTCTTCAATATCGGCGCGGTCAATTCCCGCGCGATCAATCGCGCCTTCGATCACCACGCGCCCAAGTTCGGTCGCCGGAGTATCTTTGAGCGCGCCGCCAAACGCTCCTATAGCTGTTCTGACTCCGCTCACGATTACCGCTTTCGACATCGTCTGCTCCTTTGCGCTACCTACTTATGACCCTCACATCATCAAACGCCTGATTGCTCTGCGCGTAACAAAATAATCCCACTTTTCCGTTTCTGTATGAATTGTCTTTTACTTCGAATAGTAACTGGCCGTCCACGCTCGCGCGAATGGTGTCGCCCCTTACTTCGACTTCGATGAATGTTTCCGTGCCTTTTCGATAGCTTCTCGACGCAGACCAGAGTTCAGTGTAATCCGCGCCTTCGCGCTTGTCCAATCTGGCGATAGGCCCGCCGTTCATGCCGTCTTCAATGAAAAGCAGGCGATAAAAATGTTCCTGATCTTTGAATCGAAACACGACTCCGAACCCGTCATCATCTTCCGGCTTCGCTTTCAGCGAGAGCGCGTAGTCTTGCCAGTCCGCATCGCCAGTGACAAGAAAAGTTCCGTACCATCGGCCAAGAAAATCGCCGCGACGCCCCCAGATGTTGCTGCGCTGATGAAGCCATCCGTCCTGCTCGACTCGCCAGTCAGACGGCCCCTCGATAGTCTCAGGGTCGTCTATCACCGTCCACGTGTTCAATTCTTTTCCGTGAAATCGCTCGTCAATCAACGTGCTGTTGCAAGCCATTGACATAAACGTCGTGATTGCGACGAGAACCAACAAGCACGAACGCAAAACAGGTTGCGCTGGGGCAATAGAGGTGAAAGAGCCTGAACGCATTTACGAAACGACGGGAGCCTGCAGCGTAGCAGGCTTTCGCGATTTCAAACGCTCGACTTCGGTTCGACCCGATGGGTGAGCCTGATAGAGCGTGAAATTTTCTACTCGAAGGCAAGAGAGCGGGCTTTCGGGGTCGCCGCTCGTATCAATGCCGACGCATCCGCCGTGAATATAGATTCCGAATCTGCGATTGCGCCCGTCCTTCGGCAAATACTGCGTTGGCGTGTGACCAAAGAAGCAAAGCTTCCCGTCGTAGTTTCTGAAGAAGTCAAAATCGCGCGTCCACAACAGCACATCCGGGTCAGTATCTGCGGGAGTTTCGCCGGGCACAAGCCCCGCGTGAACATAGATCGCCTGCTCGTCTTCGTGAAAATAAGGCAGGTTTCTGAGGAATTCAACGTGCTCTTCTGGAATGCGAATGTCGGATACATCCTTTAACTCTGCGAGGTTGAATCCATAGGATGACAAAGTTGCGAGTCCGCCGTTTTCCGGTATCAGCCATTGCAGGTCGCCGTAATCCAGACAATCAAGCATCATCTGTTCGTGATTGCCTCTGAGCACCACCACGTTCGGATTATCGCTTGTGAGTTTCATCACTCGTTCGACAACACCCGGAGCATCGCTGCCTCGATCAATCAGGTCGCCTAAAAAAACAATCTTGTCTTGTGTGACATCCCACGGCACGTTGTTTATCAGTTGATCGAGCAGATTCGTCCGTCCGTGTACGTCGCCTATAACATAAGTCGCCATTTATTACCCAACTCTCTATCTTTGTTTCAGAGCTATTATATCAGTCCCGTTAGGGACGACCTGTCTATAGTTGCAATCGAGCAGTTAATTTGTAGCTCCGTAGGAGCGACCTGTTGATTTAGAGGTCGCTCCTACGGAGCTACAGACATATCTACTGACGCCGAAACTATAGACAGGTCGCTCCTACGGAGCTTCATTCCAAAGCTGTCTATCATCTTCAAGCCAGGCCGCCTCTTTCAGATTGAAGCCTGTCCATAAACCGATTGGCCGCGCGAAACGCTTCTTGCACTTTTTGAAAGTCGCCGTTTCTGATCGCCTCGCGCACAAGAGCGATTGACTCGTTAAATTCATCGAGCGCGCAAACTATCTCGTCGCCGTTGGTGCGGCAAATATCTTCCCACACCGACCAGTCGCTCGCCGCAAGCCGTGTCATATCAGTAAAGCCGCTGCCCGCAAGAGCTACCGCTTTTGCTTCGCTTGATCCTGCTGCCAGCGCCGTTGAAATCAACTGTGGAGCATGACTGATGCGAGCCACTATCCGGTCATGTTCTTCGGTCGTTAAAACAATCGGCTTGCCACCTATCTTACTCACGACCTCAATAACGGTGTTTACCGCCTGTGCGCGGGGTTCGTCAAGAGTTTTCAGCTCTTCGCGCGGCACAATGGCGTAAGGCGCATCGCGGAACAAGTCGGCATCTGCGTTATGGATGCCGCGTTTGTGGCTTCCGGCCATCGGATGCCCGCCGACGAAATGAACTGCGCCTGAAAGCTTTTCACGCGCGGCCTCGCAAATCTCACGCTTGGTGCTCCCGGCATCAGTAACTATAGCGCCCGGCTTCAACGAGCCTCCACTCCTGAACATGAAGTTTATAATGGCCCCGACCGGCGCTGCCAGATAGATTAAGTCTGCCTCGCTCGTTTGGCCTGAGCCAAACGCATCTTCTGCGCCATCAATAATGCCGAGCCTCGAAGCTTCCTGAATCGTTTCTTTGTCATCCCATGCAGTAATTCGTTCGGCCAGTCGAGCGCGCTTCAGTGCAAGCGCGAACGACCCGCCTATCAACCCCAACCCGACTATTGCAACATGTTTGAATTGCATTTCGCAAAATTTACGGTCTACTTGACAGCCGTTTCTTCTACGCCCGAAGCAATCCGGCGATCAACCGCTTCCGCTATCAATCGAAGCCTGCGCATCAACTCCTCGAACTGATCAGGCAGCAGAGATTGCGCGCCGTCGCACAAGGCGTTTTCAGGGTCGTTATGAACTTCGATCAACAGAGCATCAGCGCCCGCCGCAACTGCTGCCTGAGCAAGCGGAGGAACTTTATCGCGCCGTCCGGTCGCGTGGCTTGGGTCAGCCACTACGGGCAGATGCGAGAGCTTTTTGAAAACGGGAATGGCCGATATGTCGAAAGTGTTCCTCAAGTAAGTATCGAACGTGCGGATGCCTCGCTCGCACAGTATCACGTCATGGTTGCCGCCCGACATTATGTACTCTGCCGCAAGCAGCGTCTCTTCGACTGTAGCCGCAGGGCCGCGCTTGAGCAGCACAGGCTTGTTGATGCGCCCGACTTCGCGCAGCAGATTGAAATTCTGCATATTGCGTGCGCCGATTTGCAGTATATCAACGTAACGAATGAAGAGCGGAATCTGCGACGGCTCCATCACTTCTGACACGACCAGCAGGTCGAAACGATCAGCCGCCTGCCTGAGGTATTTGAGACCTTCTTCGCCCATGCCTTGAAACGAATAAGGCGAGGTGCGCGGTTTGAACGCGCCGCCGCGCAGAACCTTCGCTCCGTTGCGCGCTACGATTTCAGCAATACATATCACCTGATCGCGGCTCTCGACCGTGCAAGGCCCGGCCATCATCACGACTTCGGGGCCGCCAATGACGACATCTTTTATTTTTATCTTCGTCGGCTCGGCTTTAAAGCTGCGACTGGCAAGCTTATATGGCGAGCTTATCCTGAGCACTTCTTTTACGCCTTCGAGCAATTCAATATCGCGCGTGTCAATGATTCGCCCTCCGACCGCGCCGAGCACAGTATGACGCACGCCCGTCGAGCGATGTATGTCGAATCCAAGTCGCACCAGTTTATCTATGACTGTTGATATCTGATCTTCGGTTGCAGCCTCGTCCATCACGATAACCATAGCCGTCTCTCAACCTCTTTTCCGCTTTCGATTTGAGTTTTGCCTTTGGGCCGTCTGTCTTTCTTCGACCTCTTTTTCGACAATCACTCGCTCGATGCTGCGCGATTCGTCAATAATTCGCTCGAACAATCTTCGCACGGCAGCCGCATCAAGCGGGCCACTGTTGACGCTTGTGACATGCTGTATCACCTGTTTTTCGCGATCAGGGGAATAAATCGCAAGCCCCAGTTCGCGTTTTATGCGGCCCAGTTCAATCGCGCACTTAGACCGCTCGTTAAGCAACCGGACGAGTTGCTCGTCAATCTGATCAATCTCGTTTCGCCAATGTTCAATGCTCAAAGGCTTCTCCCCACAAGTTACAAGTAATCCAGTTTAGTATAGTATCAGTTTTGTATCTACTCAGCCGTTGACGGGGCAGGCAGGGCTGAAAATTTACTGCTCTTTTTCATTATTTCTTATCAACGAGCCAGCGCGTAAGTGCTCCTACTTTTTCGACTAGCGACGGATCGCCCGCGTAGTTTTCAATCTCTGCGACGATGCGACTGCCGACCACCGCCGCATCTGCGTGCCGCCAAACCTCTGCAACATGTTCAGGCGTTGAGATGCCAAACCCGACAGCAATCGGAAGATTAGTAAAACGTCGCACACGCTCGACCAGATGATTTGCAGCCTCAGACAAGCTGTGTCTTACGCCAGTCACGCCCGCGCGCGAGACTGCATAAACAAATCCGCTGCTCGCTTCGCAAACAAGTTTTATGCGTTCGTCTGTGCTCGTGGGGGCGACCAGAAAAATCGTATCAATTCCTGCGGCGCGAATTGGTTCGACGAACCCTCCGGCCTCTTCGGGCACCAGATCAGTCCCAAGCACGCCGTCTACGCCCGCATTGAGAAGCGCTTCGGCAATCGAATCTTTTCCGAGCGCAAGCAGTGGATTGAGATAGCTGAACAGCATTATCGGAATTTCGCTCTGCTCGCGCACGCGACGCACAAGCTGTAAGCAATCGCGCACGCTCACATTGTTTTTGAGCGCGCGTTCGCTTGCTCGTTGAATCACAGGCCCGTCGGCCATCGGGTCAGAAAACGGAACACCAAGTTCGATTATGTCCGCTCCGCTTCGCTCAAGCTCGATTATCAATCGAGCGGTCGTCTCAAGGTCTGGATCGCCAGCCGTGATATAAGGGATGAAAGCTTTACGGCCTTCGCGTTCGAGGTCTTTGAACTTCAATCCGATTCGAGACATGACTCACGCAGTCCTCTCAGCAATCAACTCAGAAACCGTATTGACATCCTTATCGCCGCGACCTGAAAGATTGACGATTATGATTTGCTCAGGCTCCATCGAACCTGCGACTTTCAACACTTCGGCAACCGCGTGCGAGCTTTCAAGCGCGGGGATGATGCCTTCGAGCCGAGCCAGCAATTCGAACGCTTCGAGCGCCTCTCGATCTGTCGCTTTGGAATACTTTATTCTGCCCGTGTCGTGAAGGTGTGCGTGCTCAGGCCCGACGGCTGAATAATCCAGCCCTGCCGAAACCGAATGCGTTGTCGAGACCTGCCCGTTCTCATCTTGAAGAATGTAACTGCGCGTCCCCTGAAGCACGCCCGGACTGCCTCCGGCAAATCGCGCAGCGTGTTCGCCAAGCGTACTGCTGCGTCCGCCTGCTTCGACTCCCGTCATCTGCACTTTCGCATCGTTTATGAATTCGTAGAAAAGACCGATTGAGTTGCTGCCTCCGCCGACACAAGCTATCAACAGGTCGGGCAATCGGCCTTCAATTTCGAGAATCTGATTGCGCGCCTCGCGTCCTATCACAGCTTGAAAATCGCGCACCATCGCAGGGTAAGGATGCGGCCCCATCACGGAACCGAGCAGGTAGTAAGTATCGGCGACGTTTGTGACCCAATCTCTGAGCGCCTCGTTGATAGCGTCCTTCAAAGTGCGACTGCCTGATTCGACCCCGACGACTTCCGCGCCGAGCAATCGCATTCTAAAGACGTTCAACTCCTGTCTTCGCATGTCTTCCGTGCCCATGTAGACAACGGCGCCGAGTCCCATCAGCGCGCAAACAGTCGCAGTAGCCACGCCGTGCTGGCCTGCGCCCGTCTCTGCGATGATGCGCGTCTTGCCCATGCGCCGCGCGAGCAACGCTTGCCCGATGGCGTTGTTGATTTTATGAGCGCCCGTGTGACAGAGGTCTTCTCTTTTGAAATAGATTCGCGCGCCGCCCAGATGTTCAGTGAGCCTGCCCGCAAACATCAAAGGCGTTGGCCGACCGACATAAGTTCTTAACAGGTATTCAAGCTCGCTTTGAAAACCAGCGTCGCGCCGCGCGTCGTCGTATGCCGCTATCAGTTCTTCGAGCGGATGCATGAGCGTTTCCGGCACGAACTGCCCACCGTAGAGACCGAAGTGCCCGCGCGCATCCGGCATTTGATATAGCTCTTTCTCTTCTGCCTTGCTCATTATTGATTCCTGTTATTCAAATCATTTGCGCGAACGACTTCGGCCATAAATCGTCGCAGTTTGTCTATGTCTTTGCGGCCCGGCTCGGATTCGACACCGCTGCACACATCAATCGCAAACGGATTTACAGACTTGATGGCTTCCGCAACGTTTTCGATGTTCAATCCGCCCGCAAGAATTATTCGAGCATATCGCTTCGCTTCGATTGCCACACTCCAGTCAAACCTACTGCCCGTCCCGCCATAACTGCCTTTGATATTTGTGTCGAGCAATATTGCGCTCACAGGATAACGATTAATCGAAGCGCAATCGAAATCATCAGCTACGCGAATAGCTTTGATGATTTTGATCGAACCAAGCCCCGCGCAGACCTCAGGAGTTTCATCACCGTGCAACTGGACTGCGTTCAATCCCGCATTGGAAACTATTTCCGCAATGCGCAGAGGGTCTTCGTTGACGAAGACTCCAATCGCAGAGACCAGCGGAGAGATTTGTCTGATCACACTGCGTGCGGCATCGGGATCGATGTATCGCGGGCTTCGAGGCCAGAAGTTAAATCCAAGCGCGTCGGCTCCTGCCTCGACGGCGGCTTCGGCTTCTTCAAGGCTTCGCACACCGCAAATTTTCACTCTCACTTGATTCATCGCATTAACTCTGATTAGCATCAGCGATCAATCGCCCGAGCGCATCGCCCGGATTTTCAGCCCGCATGAAATGCTCGCCGATAAGAAAGCCGCTGAACCCGGCTGATTTCAAATTGCGAATGTCTTCGCCCGTTTTGATCCCGCTTTCGCTGACAAGTATCGCTTTGGCAGGCGCAAGCTGCGCTAGATGAAACGATGTCTTCAGATCAACTGCAAACGTAGTGAGGTCTCGGTTGTTGACGCCGATTATCTGCGCGCCTGCAATAGTCGCGCGCTTCATCTCGTCAGCCGTGTGAACTTCGACGAGCGCATCAAGGCCGATCTCACTTGCGAGCTTGATCAATCGAGCAAGCAGTTCATCATCGAGCACGGCGACGATCAGCAGCACGGCATCAGCGCCCGCCGCGACCGATTCATAGATTTGATACTCGTCAAATATGAAATCTTTCCTGAGGAGGGGCGTGTTTACTCGCTGACGTATCGCGCGAAGATGATCGAGCGAGCCGCCGAAGAAATCCTCTTCCGCAAGCACAGACATCGCGGCGGCGTTTGCTTCCGCGTAGCTCTCTGCAATGTTTGTGGGATTGAAGTCTTCCCGGATAATCCCTTTGGAAGGCGAGCGATGTTTGATCTCGGCAATTATATTGACGCGCTCAGGCTTCGCAATGCTTTCAGCAAACGAACGGCGAGCGTGCGAGCCGCACTGCGCGATAACCTGTTCGAGCGGCACGCTGCGTTTAGCTTCTGCCAATCTGATAGCTTTCGCCTCAACGATGCGGTCGAGCACGCCGCCAGCAGCCAGCACTCCGTCCGGGATTGTTTTCCTCTGTGCCCCCTCTGCGTCTCTGCGGTGAACAACCATTCGCATAAATCCAAACTAGAGATTGAGAAAATTCTCTAACAGCATCTTGCCGTGTTCGGTCATCACGGATTCCGGGTGGAACTGAACGCCTTCAATCGGAAAGTCGCGATGACGCAATCCCATTATCACTCCGTCCGGCGTCGTAGCAGAAACTTCGAGCAGATCCGGCAAGCCGTCTTTCTCGACCACAAGCGAATGGTAGCGCGTCGCCTGAAAGCGATAAGGCAGTCCGCGAAATATGGTCACTGAATCGTGACAGATTTCGCTTGTCTTGCCGTGCATCAAGTAAGGCGCGCGCGCAACCCGCCCGCCGAACGCATGACCGATGGCCTGATGTCCCAGACAAACGCCGAGTATAGGAACCTTTCCGGCGAAAGCGTGAATTGCAGAAACCGTGACGCCCGCGCTTTGCGGCACACCCGGCCCCGGCGAGATCAGCAACCGCTCAGGCTTTAGCTCAAGCATCTGGTCAATCGTGATTTCGTCATTGCGATAGACCGCCGTTTCAACGCCAAGCTCGCCAAGGTATTGAACGAGGTTATATGTAAATGAGTCGTAGTTGTCTATTACCAGTATCACGTCGCCTATTCTAACAGGATGTTCGAGATTTTTCTCTAAAGAGATACAGAGTGCCTGGCAAAAAGCGCCTGTCGCATTAGAAGAACCTGAATTATCCTGACGGCAGCATTCCTCATCACATTTTTAATTTTCCCAGTTGACATTCATTTCAAATAATGTAAGATACAGTCCATTCAAATGTAATTTATATCCCATATGCCTCAAGGCATCTGGTTGCCCTGTGCCGTGTAAGGTTTGGCAGCGGCATACAAAAAAGCAGTTTGTAAAGCTATAGCCGTTGGCCCGTCGGTCTTCGCCTCACGTGTTAGCAAGCTGAATGAAATTGCCTGAGAGACTAATTGAGTTCCGAGGCAATCTCATAGCGGAGAGGTGTGTCTAGCCTCTGCGTTTTCCGATATCTCTCAACACAAATCAAAAGGAGGATCCCAATCATGTCAAAGAAAAACTCTTTCAATCTAGTCCAAAAATTTGTCGCTGGCGTTGCGGTGCTGCTGATTTTATTGCAAGGCCCGCTCTTTACAATGGCCAACCCGCAAGACCCCGTCAAGTCGCCAGACCCCGTTGCGACACCGACAGATGACTCCCTTGACGGTTACACTATTGACCTCAGACCTACAAGTGATGTCAATGCTTTCCTCGGCAGCAGCGCGGCAGGAGGTCGTTTTCTTGATGGCTTGAAATCACGCGGAGTTGCCACCGAAAACGTGCATTATGTCTCCCTGTCCGGCAATCCAGCCGACCCCAACAATGATCTGACGCTTTTGGCAGGCAAACTCAATTCGAGCAACGCACCAAAGGTATCGAGCGTTGACATGTTGATCGGCGCTTATCAGGGCGCTGACGGTAAGCTCGATGGCGAGGTACTGTTCGTAGCGAATCTGGCGAGCGGAGGCCAGCGTCTTATCGCAGGTTTTCAGGCGAATGACGATAATCTAAACGGTAGTGGTGATCCCGTGGGATACGACGGCGATTACTTTGTCAATGTCAACAACGGCGTAATCGTTGCTGTGCTTTGCTGGATAAAATGCTTCGTGTTTCAGCAGATCATCATCAAACTGCGCTGCGTGATCCTCTCGATCATCCTTTGCATCCGCGTCGGCCCGTTCCTCTTCTGCGTCAGAGCGCAGTTCATCCGTTGCCAGCTCATCATAATCATCCGAACGATTGTGGTGTGCTTTATAAACTGCATTGTTGTGGTTATCCCGCTTCCTCCAGCCACACCGCAGCCGGTCAATCAAAGTCCAGTCCAAAATGGGGCATTCAATCCACGGCAACTGGATTCAGGGGGCAATCAGAACAAGCAGCCTTCCTATACAGGCTTATCCTTGCGTCACCTTTCCCGGTCGGCGCTTGCAGGGTAATCTGACAGCGGTCGTCCTGTAATCACAAACAAATATGCCGGTGAACCTATGATTTTAGTTCACCGGCATTTGCTTTTTTACCGACCACAACAGCGCAATCAAAAAAATTGATTTACAATACAACAAGCCATGAGCAAATCAGGATGGGACAGGAAAAGCTGGGCGGGGCTTGCGCCCAACGGCATAGGGCAAATCAAACCTAATCATTATCTCGAAATGGCCAAAGTCGTCTGGCGCAACCGTGACGAGTTGCCTTTCGCGTGGCGCATACTGACGCGCGGCGTGTGCGATGGTTGCGCGCTGGGCACTACGGGCGTCCACGACTTCACGATGGACGGCGTTCATTTGTGCATGGTCAGACTCGACCTGTTGCGGCTCAATACTATGCCCGCGCTCGATATGAAACGATTGGAAGACGCAAAAGCGCTGGAGCAAATGACCGCAGCCCAATTGCGTGAGCTTGGCCGACTCCCCTTCCCTGTGATTCGTCGCAGAGGCGAACGCGGATTTACTCGCGTCACATGGGACGAAGCGATTGACTCGATTGCGACTCGGCTGAAGAATACAGACCCAAAGCGAATGGCATTTTATTTAACGTCGCGCGGATTGACGAATGAAACATATTACGTCGCGCAAAAAGTTGCGCGATTCTTAGGGACCAACAACATAGACAATTCTTCGCGCATCTGTCACGCGCCTTCAACAGTCGCGCTCAAGCAGTCGCTCGGCGTTGCGGCTTCGACCTGTTCGTATAAAGACTGGATAGGCTCTGATCTTCTGGTTTTCTTTGGCAGCAACACGCCGAACAACCAGCCCGTCACCACCAAGTACATCTATCAAGCGAAGAAGCTAGGCACTCGCGTCGCAGTAATCAATCCGTATCGTGAGCCGGGGCTTGAACGCTACTGGGTTCCGTCGGTTCTCGAAAGCGCCTTGTTCGGAACGAAGATCGCCGATGCTTTTTTTCAAGTCAACACGGGCGGCGACAAGGCTTTTATCGCGGGAACAATCAAACATCTGATAGAGCAAAACTGGACTGATGAGTCTTTCATAAGCGCGCAGACGCTGGGGTTCGACGACTTGAAAGCGGCTCTGGGAGCCTACTCGTGGGAATTGCTCGAAGCCGCGTCAGGTGCAAGCCGCGACACTATGCTCAGTTTTGCGCGAATGCTCGCCGAGGCAAAATCGGCAGTATTCATCTGGTCAATGGGAATCACTCAACACAAAGACGGAGTGGCGAACGTGCGGGCGATTGCTGATCTGGCTTTGGCGCGCGGTTTCGTCGGGCGCGAAAAGAGCGGCCTGATGGCTATTCGCGGGCATTCAGGCGTGCAGGGCGGCGCGGAAGTCGGTGCCGCCCCGAACCAGTTTCCCGGCGGCGTTGCCGTTGATCGAAGCGGCGCCGATAGATTTGCTGAACTCTGGGGCTTTCCGGTTCCTGACTGGCGCGGATTGAATGCAGTCGAGATTATTGACGCCGCGTACAATGGAGAGCTTGATTTGTTCTATCAAGTCGGCGGCAACTTCCTCGAAACGCTTCCTGAACCTGACTATGTGCGCCGCGCTGTAGAGCGACTCACGTTCCGCGCTCATCAAGACATCGTATTGAGTCCGCAGATGATGATCGAGCCAGCCGACACCGTGTTGTTGCTGCCTGCGCAGACTCGTTACGAGCAGCGCGGCGGCGGGACTGAAACATCAACTGAGCGACGTATCATCTTCAGTCCTGAGATTCCGGGGCGGCGCATCGGCGAGACTCTTCCCGAATGGGAAATACCGATGCGCATTGCAGAACGCGCGCGGCCTGAACTTGCGCGCGCAATTCATTTCGACGATGCGCAATCAATCCGAAACGAGATAGCCAGCGCAGTGCCCGCCTATGACGGCATTCAGAATTTACGCCAAGCCGGTGAGCAAGTGCAGTGGGGCGGCGAGCGGCTTTGCGAAGAGCGCGACACAGGTGGCAATGCGGTTACGCGCTTTCCAACCGCAGAAGGCCGCGCGAAATTCTCTGTCATCAGCGTCGAAGACAAACCTCAAAACGGCAAGCTCAAGCTCTCGACGCGGCGAGGCAAGCAGTTCAACAGCATAGTTCACAAGAGCCGAGACCCGTTGAACGGCGCAATGCGCGACGATGTTCTAATTAGCGAAGAAGACGCGCGCAAGCTCGGCATCAATGAGGGCGCGAGCATAATTTTGCGAAGCGAGGTAGGCGAAATGCGTGGCCGGTGTCGCGTCTCGCAGATAGCGCCCGGCAATGTTCAGGTGCACTGGCCTGAAGGAAACGTGCTGATTAAACGCGGCGTGTCTGATTCAGAATGCGGCATCCCCGATTACAATGCAGAAGTCGAAATCGAGCGTGCTACTGACAACGGGTAGGATCACTTGAATTCAAGGTTGATTCGCCCATTCAATCACAAGGTCAACCCATTCTTTCAGCGGGCGATACAATATGCCGTGGCCCAGGCCGACTCTTAACTCAACTTCTTTATGTCTACTCAAGCCTTTGGCCTGCGCAAAGTATTTTCCGCACATTGCCGCTCCCGTATCATCCAGATAATCCCAAACTGAAAGCACATTCCCATACATATCCGAGTTGCCGCATGCGGCCACGAGCGCAAAATTTATATCTCTGTTTTTAAGCTGGCTGGAAGTTGCAACGGCTATTGATCCGCCTTTTGATGCGCCAACAACTGTAATTTTCTGCGGAGAGACTCCGGCCTGAACGAGGGTATTGATTTGCCCGACGACCTTTGCCGCGTATTGCTGCACATCCGTTCCTTTCGGACGAGGTTCGCTGATGACGATGAAGCCTTTATCAACGAAGGTTTGCAATATCTGTTCGTACTCGTATGCTCCGAACACCTGGCTGACAGCATTGATTCCCTCTTCCTCAATAATTCTCCCGTGCAAATAAAATAAGTATTTCGCGCTTGTATCAATCGGCTTTGGAGTGTCACGCCACAAAGCGCCCCGACCGTTACTGAACGAGCGCGCAGTTCTGGTTTCGGTCTGCGGTGAATGTTGAGCGCACACAATCGAGATCGAACATAGGAATATCAGGAATCGAAGAATGGTTGTTCGTGTATGAATCATGCCGTCACTCATTATAGGTTGCAATTCCCGATTCAGAAACCAATGATCTTTCGCAGGAAATCACCTGCGACTTGATTACATTCCGAAGCGGCTGATTTCTGGCTATGTGGCGAGTGGGCTCCGCCTTCGATGATATGCATCTGTGCGGAGTTGAATTGTTGGCGGACGCTGGAAAGCTCACCCGGCTCAGTTCGCGGATCAGCGCTGCCGTGAATAAAAAGCGTCGGGACTGCAAGTTCTCCGAGTCGCCCATTGTAGAGGTCTTGTTTTGGATGATTGCTCTCTTCGGCAATTTGCAGCCACGCGCGCCCGTTGTTGATAATCAAATCTCGAAAATAATCTTCGCCGTGATCTCGCGCGAGGGCCGCGCATACGCGCTCGCCGAGCATATCGGGATTATGAGCCATCGTTTCAAAGAACTCACGCGAGCCGGGCTTCACTCGATAGAGGTGAAACGCTTCGAG